>CAYFSY010000031.1:0-13614 GCA_964345905.1 uncultured Paludibacteraceae bacterium
AACTTTGCTGAAAATTTTGAGGAAAAATCCTCTAAAGTTATCTTGAACCAAAAAGAAACTCGGTGGACTTCTAATATCTACCGAGTTTCTTCATTTATTAATTTAAAAAACAATAAAACAATATCTTATTTTTTTGGTGCATCTTCAAGAACTCTTACCAGATAACGCCAGAATTTTTCTACAGAAGCAATCTCTACACGCTCATCTGGAGAGTGAGGACTTCTGATAGTAGGACCGCAAGATATCATATCTAAATCTGGTTCTACTGAGCCAAGAATACCACACTCTAAGCCTGCGTGAATTACTTGCGACTTAGGCTCTACACCAAACTCAGCCTTGTAAACCTCTTTCATGGTCTTAAGTATTGGCGATTTTACATTTGGATTCCAGCCAGAGTATCCGCCAGAGAATTCAACCTTTGCTCCTGCAAGCGTAAATACGCTCTCGAGAGTCGATGCCAACTCCTCCTTTTTGCTATCTACAGACGAACGGAGCAAGCATCTTACGCTTATATTCTCTGAATCTGCCGTTACTATAGCCAAGTTCATAGAGGTCTCTACAACCTCTGGAATTGTAGGAATCATGCGATAAATGCCATTTGGCGAACCTACAATAGCATTGATAAAGTCGTCTTGAATCTCCTCTGGGATTATGTTTTCAGGCATATCTACAACTTCGGCAGTCATAGATATATTGTCTTCTATTGCAACATACTCGCTATTGAATAGTTCCTGATACTCTGCTACTAGGTTGAATATATCCTCTTTTGCCTCTTCTGGCACTGAAATAACAGCACAAGCCTCGCGAGGAATAGCATTACGCATATTTCCACCATCTACCGAAGCCAAACGAGCCTCGTAGCGAGCTACAGCCTCTTTTAGGAATCTAAACATCAACTTGTTTGCATTTGCTCTTCCGAGTATGATGTCCATACCAGAGTGTCCGCCCTTAAGTCCGGTAAGATTTACCTGTATGGCGATGTCGTCTGGCTCTGCTGGAGCTGGTTTATACTGCCAAGTGATGGTAGCGTCTAGTCCGCCTGCACAGCCGATATAGAGCTCGCCCTCTTGCTCTGAATCTAAGTTGAGTAGGATATCACCTTTCACCCAACCTGGCTCCAAGCCAAAAGCACCGTACATGCCGGTCTCTTCGTCGGAGGTAAATAGAGCTACAATTTCGCCGTGCTTCAGGTCTTTGCTCTCCAAAACACTCATTGCCACAGCCATACCTATGCCGTTGTCGGCACCAAGCGTGGTCTGGTTTGCACGAAGCCACTCGCCATCTACAATAGTCTGTATCGGGTCTTTTGTGAAGTCGTGGTCAACATCGTTGTTCTTCTGAGGCACCATATCGAGGTGCGACTGAAGCACTATCACCTTTCTGTCTTCCATACCTGGCGTAGCAGGCTTGCGGATAAGCACGTTGCCAACCTTGTCAACTTCAGTCTCTAAGCCGAGCGATTTGCCAAAGTCAACCATCATTTTGGTAATCTCCTCTAAATGGTGAGATGGGTGTGGTATAGCACAAATTTTTGCAAAATTATTCCATACCGTTTTTGGTTCTAATTGTCTAATGTCCATTGTTTTAAATTATTTAATAGATTAATATAAGATTTCGTATGACAAAGGTACGAATTTTATTTGATAATCCCAAAAACAATAAGGCTTTTTTTATTCCTAAAAATCCGATAAATAGGAGGTGAGACTTGTTTTTTTAATATTTTTCTTTTTATTTCAGAAATTTATTGTACCTTTGCATCGGAATGTAAAGCGTATTAAGTGCTGTCGTGATTAGTGCTAAAATCCCCGCCCGCACAAGTGGCATAAAAAACGATATACGTAGTTCTGGGGTGTTTTTTATTCTTTCCTGTATGTGTTCAGTGGTTTACCATTTCGGAATGCTTGATATGGGAAAGATTTTTTATATAAGAAAGTTTTTGTACTTTTGCAATCATCTACTCGGTTAGATGGCTATACGGTAAAGCTATATGCCCCGTAAGGCTAACCGAGTATCTTTTTTTTTTTCATAAATTTATTGTATCTTTGCCACCGGAATACTCTTTTATCGGAATGCGGAAACTTATTGGAAGCCCGTAGCAATGGAAGGCTATTTTTTCTTTTTGTCAGAAAAATCATTAACTTTGCAGTGCTTAATGTGCGATAGGGTAGTGAATAAATAGTTTTTAGGCTCGTTTACTACTTGGTTAAAAGGGTTTTACTATTTAAACTGTGGGTCTGCTTCGCATCCTACCATAAAAGAGCCTTTTTTTGTTTATGTAAACAAATTGTTGTACCTTTGCACCATCGAGAGACAGTTTCTCGTTGGATTACGGAAACTCCTGTAAGCCCGTAGTGACGAGAAACCGTTTCTTTTACATAGTTAGAATTCTTATCTATTACTGCACCTTAACGCAGTCTGCTTTGTAAAGCGTTCAATGGGTCATTTTTTTAATTTCAGGCACTTAAAGCAATTTAGGCGGAGTCTTAGCAGGCATGAGTTTAATTTTTTTGAAGTTAGAAACTCATCAACGTAGCATACCTAACCTATTTTTTTAAGGTTTTGAGCGGGCTGGTTTGAGTTTCTTTTTTTGTTGTTTCAAAAAATTGTATTATCTTTGCACTCAGATGTAAGCCGTTTGTTCCTTGTGTAATCATTCGTAGCAAAGTCCCAGCCGATTTTACTGGTTTGAAGCCAAACAAAACAAACGCATTCATTTAGGGCGGAGCCGTTTTTACGGCTTTTTTTGTTGTAAATCATTGCTCTCTATCTTTATCAAATCCATATCCCTAAGCAGATTGACCGCCTCTATTGAGCCTCGCTTATGGGGATAGAACTCTATAACTAACTTGTCTTTCTTTGCCATAACTTTAAAAGATTTTACTAAATAACAAGGTGCTTGAATCTGTTTTTTTCTTTCTCTGTTAGCAGGTCTGTATTAGAGGCAATCCATTCACTTACACAACTATCTATTAAAGCCTCATAAGAGATTTCACACTTCTCTAAAAGCAGTGCTAAAGCTGCAGTTTCTCCTCTCTGACTGCTTTATAGTGCTCCTCTTTTTCATCATAAATATCAACAGCCATTCCCAAATGCTTAAACATTCTATCAATGTCAAAGCCATAAATATGTCCAGCCGTAATGTCTTCAAGGTGCTTCTCCATATGCGGTTTCACTATAGACTCCAAAACCTCCATATCATTTAAATAAGCTAGCAGACTTTTGTCATACTTTTTACGCAAATCTAAATTAACTACAAATCTTGCCATATCTTTATGTTATAAAAAGTTCAATTATAATTACTTATATCTATTCCTAACTCTTTAAACATCTCTTCAGCGCTTTCGTAGCTGTGGATTCGCCCAGCTTTAATATCCTCGAGCGACTCTTCCATGCTCGACTTTATTTTGGATTCTATCAGTCCCATATCGCTTAAATAAAGCAGTAAGCTTTTGTTTTGCTTTTTACGCAAATCTAAATTAAGTATAAACCGTGCCATTTTGCTAATCAAGTTGTCAAATTCATATTTTTCTGCAAATATACAATTTTTTTAAGTATAATTTTCCCCTACACTATTTTCCTATAATTTATATTATGTTAAATAGAAAATTTTAGTAACAAGTTATACTCTCCAATATCTAAAAACAAAAAAGCTGTATATCTTATTGACATACAGCTATTTATTGTACCCTCGTGCGGAATCGAACCGCAACCAAAAGAACCGGAATCTCTCATTCTATCCATTAAACTACGAGGGCAACAAGCTATGCGCACACATGCGCAAGTCTGCAAATTTTATTTAATTCAGCCTCCATAATTAAAACTTTACAGAGGCTGAACAAAATTATTCATTATTTCTTAAACAAAGATCAGATTCCGCTTGGACGTCCTACCAAATGTCCCTTGCCAATAGCATAAACGTCATCTATAACCATCTGGAAGTTCACAGGACGATTCTCAAACTTAGCACGCTCTTCTAGCTTGCTTTTATGGAAATCTCTGATCTCCTCAGTAAATGGCAAATTACCAATATCAAGCAGACGGACTGCTCCACTATTGTCGCGTGCAGGCATTACCTTACCAGCATTAAACTTGCTTGGAGCAAAAGGAATATCTAATACGCCAGATTCGAACGCAGCAATCGCACCAATAGCCCAGTCTCCCTTACCAAGCTCCTCTACCTTATTCAGGATACATCTGGTCTCTTTTTCTATCATCACACTCTCTGCTACAACCGCTGGAATTTCGCGGAAATCTTGGTCTGCAAGCATAGATATAACCTGCTTGGTAGCACGCAATCCAGCTGCGTTAGCCTCTTTTGTTGGAATTCCAAGAGCCTCATGAGGAGTTTTTACAATAACCTTAGATGCCTTAGCCAATGCAGCTGCAGCCGCACCCCAAGAAATCACACCAAACGATTTTGCCTCGTCCTGAGGGAATCCACCCATCCACTGATGGAATACGGTAGTTATACGAACATCTCCATATCCAAGCTTTTGCATATACTCGTCTGTTATACGCTTTAGAGAACGTAGCGCGGCAACATCTTGTATGAGGTTTCCACACTGTCCATAACCTACAGTAATATCCTTAACTCCCTGAGTAGCAGCAAGTATAGCCTCTATCACAGCAACTGAATTTGATATACAAGGCGCCACAAGCGTGCCTGTAAGCGGTCCAAATGGTTCGCGGTTAATAGACACTCCTGCCTCTTCGTACAGACCTACCAATCTATCTGTATACTGCCAATAAGCAATAGTACGCTCCAAAGAGTAGTTTTTAGAGTACGGAATGTTGTAAGAGATACCAGCACCCTCATAAGATGTGAACCCACCAGCGATAGAAATCTCTGTTAGAAGGCGTGCGTCTGGCGTTCCATGACGAACCTGAACAGGACTTTTTACAGCCGAAGTAACAGCACGGCAAATATCCACACCATAGTTTACTGCAGGGAAACCGTTCAGCATAGAGCGATGGGTTTCGCGACTCTTCTGGATTCCAACCTCTGCCTCGTTATACTTATTCAAACGAGTATAACTATCAATAGTAGTTGGCAAAAGATCTGCTTCTCCATACTCCTCTAGATACTGAAGTAGCTCAATATGCTCATTGTAGAGAGCTACGCCAGCACGAGGCTGAATCAGAGTTATACCACTTTCTACAGCCTTGGCAAGCTTATCGCCAAAACGTTTTTCTTTAGCAATCGTTTTTTGATACTCGATCGCTTCTTCTAACTTGACGTTATCACCAGTTTTCCACTGCGAAAGCACCTCTTTCCTTTGTGCAAAAAAGTCGTCATTAGAGATTTTTATATTCTTAACTTCCATAAAAATAAAGTATTGTTTTAATTTCTTTTTTAAAAAATTGATTGTATTTCTTGTTTCATAATTCTTAGTGCCATATCTTTATCTACTGAACTAAGAAGTCCCATAGAGGCAAATATATATCGCTTATCAAGCATATATTTTGGCTCTCTTGGTTTAGCAAACATTGCCTTTTCACTCTCTGTAAGTTTGGCCCCAGATAAAATAAAATCAGGATTTTCACTATTGATAATAGCACCACCGATTCCCACTACATAAGGCACATTCTGCAGATCTTTACCCGAAAGTGTATATACTAGTCCATACATAGTATACACTTCTTGGTATACTCCACAATGCCTCTCTACTGCCGAGCGAACTGCCTGACGAGCAAGTCCCTGCTCAACTTTTTGCTCTACACTACCCTGCTCCGCCAACACATTAGGCTTACGCTCACACAAAGAGATCCATGCTTTGGCTTGTTCCTCTGTAACACCAATATCACTAGAGAATTGTTCAAAGTCATAAATATCCTCTACCAGCGAAGTTAAGCTATAGCGCATGCCGAGATCTCCCTCTACAGTACGCTTAGCATAAGGTTCAGGTAGTCCCTTTATTGTAACATTATCTACTGTAGGCTTGCCTGCAGACATAGAATATACGTCAGTAGTGGCACCACCTAAGTCTACAGCCATAAGGTCTCCAATACCAGCTTCTTGTTTTGTGCCTTTACTTAGGAGCTCACAGCCAGTCATCACCGCCAATGGAGTTGGAATAATCTCTCCAGAACACAAAGCCTTAATATCACTTAATCCCTTTGCCTCTACTATTCTGCTTATAAACAAATCTTTTATTTCCTGCTTAGCCGGTTCTATATCTAGTTTATTAAATTCTGGCATCACATTTTTAGTGATTACAAAATTTTTATCTGACTGAGAAAATATCTCATAAAGTTCATCAGAAGCACTCTTATTACCTGCTGCAATTATAGAGAAGTTTCTCTTTATGCCACAAAGCCTACGAGCATTTGCTATGATTACCTCTTTATTACCTCCGTCTGTGCCTCCACATAGTAATACTAGGTCTGGATTAATATCATAAATCTCCTGCTCTTCAGACCTTGAAATCTCAAAAGAGTAGGTTTTTACCACCTTTGCTCCAGCACTTGATGCCGCCATCTTTGCCGCTTTTGCCGTAAGCTCAGGCACAAGACCTAATGCTACCATTTTAAGTCCACCGGCTGCACTACTACAACACAAAAGCTTGTCGTAATGGAAATCTCCAATCTTTGCTCTAAGATTGTCTAAAGCATTGTTGAAGCCCTCCATTACATTAGTCTCAATAGTGGTAAAAGCTGTAGCTGTTCCCACTACCCTACCCTCACTAGACGCATCTCCCAAGGTTATTTTTGTGTAAGTACTGCCAAAGTCGGCTGTTAGATAGTTCATCTCTATACTATTATATACCGAGTATCTTTTTAATATCTACGATAGTCTGTTCAATAGGTGCTCCAGGTGGGTTTACTATATCAAAGCCCATTGCCTTAAAGCGCTTTTCTACATCTTCGAAGTTCTGCTTCCCTACTACTAGATTGCCTCCAACAGCTAAAGGAATGCCCTTCAAGCCAGCTTCATCGCATTTCTCACGTAGTCCCTGACAGTCGATTTCACCATGTCCATACAGAGACGAAACCACAATAATATCGGCGTTAGTCTCTATGGCAGCATCGATATACTCTTCCTGCGACACCATTACTCCAAGATTAATCACATTGAAGCCAGCTTGGTCAAACGCGTACGCAAGGATTTTGTTACCTACGGCATGTGCATCAGCCCCGATAACACCCATTACAATTGTCTTTTTACTCATTTTTATTATTTTGAAAATTAAATTTTCTTATATATTTAAAAAATCCTACAAAGTTAATACTTTTTTTCGAATACAACTTAAAAGATTCCATAAGTTTAGTTCTTATTTACAGATTTTCAGCAAAGATAGTCATAAATTCTGAATTCCACAATTTATAACCTATAAAATCAGATTATCTTCTATTTATGATACAAAAAAAGGGTGCAAGAAAACTTAATCTCTCACACCCCCTCACTATGAAAAAAACTAATTTACTTTTATCCTATTTCAGTCTAAAATCTTAACCAAATGATGTACCTTACGTACCATACCCATAATTGATGGTACATCTTCGTGCTCAACTATTTGATTCATTTTTCGCAAACCAAGTGCATCAAGCGTTCTTTTTTGGTCTTTTGGGCAACCGATTTTGCTCTTTACCTGTTGGATTCTTATTTTTGCCATATCAAAACTCCTCCCTTATTTAAATATTATCCTTTGAATACTTTTTCTACTGAAACGCCTCTGTGTCTAGCTACAGCTGCAGGATCTCTAAGCTCTGCGAGAGCTAAGAAAGTAGCCTTTACTAAGTTGTGAGGGTTTGATGAACCTAACGATTTAGCCAAAACGTCTGTAATACCTACACTTTCAAGCACAGCACGCATAGCACCACCCGCTTTTACTCCAGTACCCATAGACGCTGGCTTAAGCAATATTCTTGCACCACCGAAATGAGCTTCTTGCTCGTGTGGAATTGTGCCATTATGAATAGGAACTTTGATTAGGTTTTTACGTGCAGCCTCAGTACCTTTCTGCATAGATGCTCCTACTTCGCCTGCTTTACCAAGTCCCCAGCCTACTACACCATTGCGGTCTCCTACAACTACTATCGAAGCAAAACTAAAAGTGCGTCCGCCCTTTGTTACCTTAGCAACACGATTGACAGCAACCAAACGGTCTTCTAAAACAACGTCTGCCTCTACTGTTACTCTATTATTTCTATATTCTGACATAATTTCTTAAAAGTTTAAACCATTTTTACGAGCAGCCTCTGCCAACTCTTTTACTCTACCATGATACAAATAACCGTTACGGTCAAAAACTACAGACGTGATACCAGCCTCCTGTGCGTTTTTTGCAATAAATTCACCAACCTTCACAGCCTGCTCTTTTTTGTTCATCTTATCTTTTATTGACAAAGATGAAGCAGCAACAAGTGTCTTGCCTGAATTATCATCGATGATTTGGGCATAAATTTGAGCGTTACTCCTAAAAACAGACAAGCGAGGTCTCTCTGCTGTGCCTGAGATTTTGCGCCTAATATGTGCTTTAATCTTTGCTCTTCTTTTTATTTTCTCTATCATAATCTATTACTTATTTTAACGATTAATTTGCTGCTGTCTTACCAGCTTTCTTACGAACAACTTCACCTTGGAACAATACACCTTTACCCTTATAAGGCTCTGGTTTGCGGAACGAACGAATCTTTGCACAAATCTGACCAACCAACTGTTTGTCAGCAGATTCCAACGTGATTAGTGGATTTTTATTACGCTCAGATACTGTAGTTACCTTTACTTCGTTAGGTAGCTGCAGGAATATGTTATGAGAATAACCCAAAGCAAGCTCTAGAATTTGTCCTTGATTGCTTGCACGGAATCCTACACCAACTAGCTCTAAGGTTTTGCTGTAACCTTCAGATACACCAACAACCATATTATTCACCAATGAGCGATATAGACCGTGATAAGATCTGCTTTGTGGCTGGTCATCTTTACGTGTAAATCTAACCTCACCATCTTCGATAGCAACAGTAATGCTACTATCTACTTTCTGAGAAAGTTCACCTTTAGGTCCTTTTACTGTAACTAAGCCATTCTCGGCTTTAACGGTAACTCCAGCTGGAATTACAATAGGCAATTTACCAATTCTTGACATTCAACTTCCTCCCCAAAATTAATAAACATAACACAATACTTCACCACCAATACCAAGTGTGCGAGCCTCTTTATCGGTCATCACACCTCTTGATGTAGATATAATGGCAATGCCTAATCCGTTGAGTACTCTCGGCAAATTTTTGTGCCCAACGTAATGACGAAGACCAGGAGTAGAAACTCTGGTAATCTTCTTAATAGCGTTGACTTTGTCAACTGGATCGTACTTCAAGGCTATCTTGATAGTGCCTTGTGGACTATCATCCATGAACTTATAGTTCAAGATATAGCCCTTTTCAAACAATACTCTTGTAATCTCTCTCTTGAGATTTGAGGCTGGAATATCTACAATGCGATGCTTTGCACTAGCTGCATTCCTAATCCTCGTTAAGTAATCCGCAATAGGGTCTGTCATAAATAATAATTAATTTTAATCCACCCCCACCAGTGAGGCGATATTTTGTTAATATTTCTTTTAATACTGACTCTACCCCACTCTAAGGGGTAAAAAATCAGCCTGCAAAAGTAATACTTTTTTTTGAGATAACAAAATCTTTTTTTATTTTTTGCTCAAACTAACCTTTTTTACTACTTTTGCAGACTAAATAAATAATTAGAAACAAGGAAAAGAGGTGAAATATTTTCTAATAGCAGGCGAAGCCTCAGGCGACATGCACGGCGCCAAATTGATGAGTGAGCTTAAGGTCATAGACCCAGAGGCTCAGTTTTGCTTTCTCGGTGGCGACCTTATGCTTGCCGAAGGTGGCAAGATGGTGCAGCATTACAAAAATATGGCGTTTATGGGGATAATAAATGTCATAAAAAATTTGGATAAAATTGCCAAAAACTTCTCGCTTTGCACCGCTGCAATCCGTGAATTTAAGCCTGACGCAGTGATTTTCATAGACTATCCGAGCTTCAACCTAAAAGTGGCAAAGTATGCTAAAACGGTTCTAAAACTGCCAACATATTATTATATAGCTCCAAAGCTGTGGGTTTGGAAAGAGTATCGCATCAAGTCGATAAAACGCTATATCGACCGCATGTTTGCCATTTTCCCGTTTGAGGTGGAGTATTTTGCAGGACTTGGCTATAAGGTGGATTATGTGGGGAACCCTGTAGCAGAGCGTGTCAGCGAGTTCCTGCAAAAAGGAAATAATATATATATGGCAGAAAAGCCAACTGTGGCACTTTTGGCAGGAAGTCGCAAGCAAGAGATTTCTAAGTGCCTGCCTCTGATGCAAAAAATGGCAGACTATTTTCCAGAATATCAATTTGTTGTGGCTAAAGCTCCGGGTATAGAGAGCTGTTTTTACGAGCAATTTCTCTCTGAAAATGTAAAAGTTGTAGAAAACCAGACTTACGAACTGCTAAAAGGCTCGCGTGCAGCAATTGTCAATTCAGGCACAGCCACATTAGAGACCGCTCTGATAGGCACGCCACAGGTGGTAGTATATCACGTTATTGGCGGAAAACTTGTACCGCTACTTCACAAGATGCTTCTTAAGGTAAAATATGTCTCGCTTGTAAACCTCATTGCAGGACGAGAGGTGGTAAAGGAGCTAATAACCCCAAACTTCAACGAGGAGCAATTGCGTTCAGAACTTAGAGATTTGCTCGAAAACGAGGCTCGTCGCAAGCAGATTAAAGAGAGCTACCGAGAGATTTCAGAAAAGCTCGGAAGTGGCTCTACATCAGCGATTACTGCAAGAAAGATAGTAGATGATTTGGATGGCAGAAAAGTTAAATAAAGTTAAAAGCAAGGTTATCATGCAACATTTTCTAAACAGGTAACGTCTTTGAGGTGTAAATGCAGTTATGGAGCTACGCGACAAGATTTTAGAGGATATTGTAGACGGCTGTAGACAGGGCGAAAGTTCCGCTCAGCGTCGGCTGTATGAACTCTATGCCAAGCAGATGACAGCTCTATGCATGCGTTACACAAGCGACTACGAGGCAGCTCGAGACCTTATGCACGACGGATTTATAAAGATATTCACACAGATAGACAAATTTGAAGGCAGGGGCAGCTTCGAGGGATGGATGAAGAGGATTTTCCTAAACCTGTCGCTTGATTATTTGAAAAAAAAGATAAATCATATAGAGCTCGACAAAGTAGATTATATGGTAGAGGACGAATCCTCAAACTTTATAAAAGGCATAGATGCAGAGAGAATCTACGAGGCGATAAAAAAGCTACCCGATGGTTGCAGAGTGGTATTTAATATGTACAACATCGATGGATACTCCATAAAAGAGATTGCCGAGAGGCTTGGAATGACAAATGTAGCAGTCCGCTCGCAACACCATAGAGCCAAAGAGCGACTCAAAGAGCTTCTAAGTGATGAATGATTTTTTTTAGAAAGAAAAGAAAATGAAAAAGATATTTGACGAAAAACTGATTGATGAAATCTCTCGCATTGAGGTGGATCTACCCGCAGACGACTGGGATTTGCTGGCAGCAAAGATACCTGCTAAGCCAGTGAATAGAAAGTTTGCGTGGTGGTACGCCGTTGCTGCATCTGTAGCGGTGCTACTTGTGGTGGGAGGCATTGGTCTCTACTACTTGGGTGGTGGCGAGGAAAAACCTCTGATAGCACAAACAGAGGCTATAGGGTCTGATATAAATAGCATAGAATTAAGCAAAGAGCAACAAAAGCATATTAAAGAATCTATACAAAACACCACTATTATAAACGAGTTAAGCGAAGACAAAAAATCACTACATAATGGCGTAAATATAGAAAGCATAAATACAAATAGCGATTCTAAAAAAGCATCATTTACTGAAAAACCTGAGCTAGAGAGTGTTAGCTCAACAGATAAAGAGAGCACTAAGATCCAGCAAACGGAGACGCATAAAGAGAGTGTAAATACCATAAAATCTACCGAAGAGTCTCTTGACGACTATGCTGATAGGCTCCGCAAAGACAAGGGTATAGAGAAAAATCAGACTCCAGCTCAAAAGAAGTCTGGCAAGGAGCAGAGGCGTGAGCTAAAGCAGCGCATGGGATTCGAAAAGCCACTATACGCCAGGGCTAGTGCCTCAGTTGCTCCTGCAGGAGTTAGCACAGGGAAACTAAGCGGACAGAATCTTGCATCTACCAACCCAAACATATATTTTGCACAAAAGTCACCAACAGACTCCTATAGCAAACACAACATGCCAATGATAGTAAGCCTAGAGGTAGGCATACCTATAATCGAACGCTGGCTAGAGATACACACAGGTGTACAATACACATATCTGCACTCTAAAACAGAGACCTATGCTATAGGCACAAACACTATGATTAGCAAAAGCATTCAGGGTCTGCACTATGTGGGTGTTCCTATAAATATAGCTTCTAACTTCTTCGAGAAAGGACGTTTTAGATTATATGCTGCAGGCGGTGTAGCTCTAGACAAAGGCTTATTAAACCGCAGTAAAACTATATTTTACAACGACGACCTCAGAGAGCGCAGCAGCGAGCAGAAAGACCAAGAGATAAGAGGCTTGCAGGTTTCGCTAAATGCTAGCGCAGGAGCAAGTGTCAATATAGCCAAAGGTCTAAACTTCTACCTTGAGCCTCGCCTGACGTGGTATATACCAAATGAAAAACACCCTCAGCCTCAGAGCAAAATCACCGATACGCCTATATTATTCAATATAGTAGGTGGATTTAGATGGAATTTTTCAAAAAACTTAAAATAAATTTGTCCAGTACAGAAAAAAAACATATCTTTGCATGTTGAAAAAAAGCAAAGCACAAAGAGTAAAGACAATAGAGAGAAAAAGAGATTAGAAATTTATTATTTATCAAAAAATTATATTTTATTTATTAATTAAAAAAAAGTTTTATTTTTATGAAAAAGTTATTTAATGTAATGATGCTGTTTGCAGCATTGGCAATTGGTTTCACTTCTTGTAAAGAAGAGGAAAACAACGACGACAACAACGACAACAACAACACTGAGGTTAAAGGTGACTACTGCTATGACGTTTACCTTCTAGACGACTTCAGCAAGTTGGTTACAAACGAGTCTTTGATCGACACTAAACAAACTGCTAAGGGTTGGATTCGCAACACAGAGGAGACTGCATCTTATGTATATGATGCAGCAGAAGGCGACACAGAAAAAATGATCATGACACTCGTTTACGTTCACACTCCATCTCGAGGAGATGCATTC
Source organism: uncultured Paludibacteraceae bacterium (assembly GCA_964345905.1). Classification (GTDB taxonomy): domain Bacteria; phylum Bacteroidota; class Bacteroidia; order Bacteroidales; family Paludibacteraceae; genus F0058. The sequence goes on from CAYFSY010000031.1 coordinate 13,259, forward strand.
GTATACGGTATGACTGGTTACACTGCTGGCACTATGACTACAGAAGGTGCTGCTCAGCTTCTTAACCTCTATGGTTTCACAGAAGATGCTCAATCAGGTACATTAGAGGGTGGTATTCCTGCTGTTGTAGCTCTTCACCCAACTCGCGACATTCAGTTGATGATTTATTGGGAGCCATCAGAGCAGAACCCAGATATTGAGGTTGTTGTTTATCAATTCTCAGCTCCTTACTAATTGTAAGATTTAGACAACTAAAAAATTTAGGCTTGTACGTATGTGCAAGCCTATTTTTTTACAAGAAAAAATCATTTTTGAATATAAAAAACTCATCGATTTCTATATTAATCAAAATTTTA
>CAYFSY010000032.1:0-13137 GCA_964345905.1 uncultured Paludibacteraceae bacterium
GATGTCTATCAGAGCGCCGTCAACACCAAGTTTATAGCAGATAGCGAACACCATGCCTCCTATAACACAAGCCACCGCATAAACATCTCTACGTAGTATCAAAGGCATTTCGTTGATCAAAACATCTCTAATAAGACCTCCAATCGAGCCAGTAATTGTACCCATGATTATGGCAACCCAAAAAGGATAACCTGCAGATAAAGTTTTTTCTATTCCCACTACCATGAAAAGTCCAAGACCCACAGCGTCGATATATAACGAAGGTTTTATTTAGCTTGAAAATCAGATTTTTAAGAAAAATAAACGACATCAGAGCCAATGCAGTAACAATTAAATACGAGCTATTGAGCATCCAAAACGGAGTTACATCCAGCAATATGTCGCGGGTAGTTCCACCACCGATAGCAGTAACAAGTCCTACGACGTAAGCGCCAAACCAGTCAAACTTTTTTTCGGCTGCTAGCCTTATTCCGCTTAGGGCGAAGGCAAATGTTCCTATGTGGTCTGGTCTAAGAGCACTACAAAATTCTCTCTTATGTAGTCCATCAGCGACATTCCAAATATCATTTCAAACATATCTTTGTGAGTTTTAGGTTCAAAATTGATGAGTTTTTTTACTCTATTTATATTGGTCAGCAAAATTACATAAATATTTTGACAACTCATAACACTCTACGCATTAAACGTTCAACAAAAAATCGTATCTTTGCAAAAAATTAGAAGTTTTGATTTATATGTCATCAGAAAATAGCGATAAAAAGGTTTTACGTACAGAGGGACTCTTTAAAACCTACGGCAAAAGGACTGTGGTAAACGATGTCTCGATAGAGGTGCGTCAGGGCGAGATTGTGGGACTACTCGGACCAAACGGAGCAGGTAAGACCACAACTTTTTACATGACTACGGGACTTGTGGTGCCAAATGCAGGCAAGATATTCTTAAACGAACAAGATATTACCGACTATCCAGTCTATCGCAGAGCAAGAGCTGGTATTGGCTATCTGGCTCAGGAGGCTTCGGTGTTCCGCAAACTATCGGTGGAGGAAAATATTATGGGTGCGCTACAGATGACTAAGTTTTCTAAAGAAAAACAAAAGGAGAAGCTCGAAAGCCTTATTGCAGAGTTTCGCTTGGAGCATGTGCGTAAAAATATCGGAGACCGCCTGTCGGGTGGCGAGAGACGCCGTACGGAGATTGCTCGCTGCTTGGCTATTGAGCCTGACTTTATCATGCTCGACGAGCCTTTTGCGGGCGTTGACCCTATAGCGGTGCAGGATATTCAGGACATTGTATGGCATCTAAAAGACAAAAATATCGGCATCCTGATAACAGACCACAACGTGGACGAAACGCTTGCTATTACCGACAGAGCCTACCTTCTATTTGAGGGTAAAATCCTTTTTCAAGGAACGCCTGAGCAGTTGGCTGCAAACGAGACTGTCCGCAACAACTATCTTGGACGCGACTTCGAGCTAAAACGTAAAACTCGCATTTAAGAAAAGCCAATGATAGACACGCATTCACACATATATTCCGAGGAGTTTGATGCCGACATAGCCGAAGTGATAGCCGCCGCTAAGGAGAGTGGGGTAGAGCAGGTAGTTCTGGCGAATGTCGATTCCTCTACCATTGAGCAGCTGACGGTTGCGGGGGCGGAGTATCCAGATTTTTTCAGTCTTGCTATGGGTTTGCATCCCACGAGTGTAAAAGAGGACTACCTTGAGGAGTTGGAGCGAGTTATAGCACAGTTTTCTACAGAAAATAGATATGTTGCAGTGGGCGAAATAGGCTTGGATTTGTATTGGGATAAAACTTTTATCAGTGAGCAGGTGGAGGCGTTTCATCGGCAGGTGGAGGTAGCTTTAGATTTGCAATTGCCTGTGATAATCCACGTGCGAAAGGCTTACTCTGAGGTGTTTGAGGCGCTGAAGCGGTATCAGGGGAATATGCCTCGCGGGGTGTTTCATTGCTTTTCGGGCGGTGTGCAGGAGGCTCAGAAGGCTGTAGAGCTCGGCTTTTACCTCGGCATAGGTGGCGTGGTAACCTACAAAAACAGTAACCTCGGCGAGATAATCAAGCCAATCCCGATGGATAGAATCCTTACAGAGACAGACGCTCCTTACCTTTCGCCAGTGCCTTATCGTGGCAAGCGAAACGAGCCTAAATACATGGCGGAGGTGTGCCGAAAGCTTGCCGAAATCTACGGCAGCTCATACGAAGAGATGGATAGAGCGACAACGCGTAATGCAAAGGAGCTTTTCGGACTCAATTGAATTGATTTTTACAAAAACAGATGAATATGGATATAAAAGAGGAAAAAAAAGCCTTTCGCAAGAGGGTAAAGGCAGCGGTGGCAGAGATTTCTGCAGAGGAGAAAATTGAGCGTTCTGACAGACTACTGAAGGAAGTTGCCAAGATGGAGCAGTTCGCGAAGGCAGAGCGAGTGCTGATGTTTTGGTCGCTACCAGACGAGGTGCAGACCCGCAATGCGATTTTGGAGTTTAGCAAGAGTAAGACCATCGTGCTGCCTATCACGGTTGGCGACGACTTGGTGTTGAGCCGATTCTCGTCGGAGAGCCAGATGAATGTGGGTAACTTAGGTATCTTAGAGCCGAGTGCCGACGATACTGTGGAGCCATCGGAGATAGACTTTGCGATAATCCCCGGCGTGGCTTTCGATGCCGAAAACAACCGCTTGGGGCGTGGCAGAGGCTTCTACGACATGATTTTGGAGTCCATCAAGTCCGAAAAGGTCGGCGTGTGCTTCAGAGAGCAGTTTTTCGAGAGAATCCCCACCGAGAGCTTCGACAAAAAGATGACCGCTGTGGTGGTGGGTTGATTTTAGCCTTTCTGTATCAGAAAAATTTGCTAACTTTGCAGTCCGTTTTTTTCAAGGAAAGATGCTCGAGTGGTTGAAGAGGCACGCCTGGAAAGCGTGTAAACGTCAAAAGCGTTCTTCGTCGAAGTTTTGCGCTTTGTTTAGCACCACCCACTTTTTGAGTTCCCCGCTGTCTGATACGAAGTTAGGCTCTTTTTTTAGCTGTTCCTCAAGCTTTGTATATAATTTCATTTTACACTTTCAAATAAATCAAAATAGTTAATTTTATAAATACCTAATACCTTAACTCAAATTATATTTTTTGGCAAAGTTATTAAAAAGCTTTTGTTTTGGCAAATTTTTATTTTCAATTGCCTGAAAACTAGCTGTTTGTCTTGTGGTTTTTTCGATAATCATATTTTCAAAAAAAATTGTAACTTTGCACTCGATTTAAGGAAACAAACAATAAGAGGATATAAATTAGATGTCAGACAATATTGATAAAGACGAACTTAAGGATGACATAGAGGAGACTAAGGAAAAGGCTCAGCAAGAGACAGCCGACGAGGATTCCCATAGCGACTATAGGTGGCAGAAGGGTGGCGAGGAGAACGATACGAAAAACCTTTCGGGTATGTTTTACCGTTGGTTTCTCGACTACTCATCTTACGTCAACCTAAACCGTGCCATTCCATATATCACAGACGGATTTAAGCCTGTGCAGAGGCGTGTGATGCACGCCATGAGGCGACTGGAAGACGGTCGATACAACAAGGTTGCCAATGTGGTGGGTCATACTATGCAGTTCCACCCACACGGCGATAGCTCTATCTACTCAGCTTTGGTGGGAAAGGGAAAGAAAAACCTGCTCATCGACACGCAGGGTAACTGGGGAAATATCCTCACGGGCGACGGCGCTGCTGCCGCTCGTTACATCGAGGCACGTCTATCGAAATTTGCTTTGGAGGCGGTGTTTAACCCCAAGACTACGGAGTGGAAACCCTCTTACGACGGTAGAAATCAGGAGCCTGTGGCTCTGCCAGTGAAGTTCCCGCTGCTACTGCAACAAGGAGTAGAGGGTATCGGCTTGGGCTTAAACTCAAAGATTCTGCCTCACAACTTCAACGAACTCATCGATGCCTCAATACTTTACCTGCAAGGCAGGGAGTTTACCTTGTATCCAGACTTTCAGACGGGTGGAAGGAGTGACGTAAGCCGCTACGGAGATGGCGAGCGAGGCGGTAGGGTGCAGGTAAGAGCCAAGATTACCAAGTCGCAAGACAACCGAAGCCTTATCATCACCGATATACCCTATGGAGAAACTACCGATTCGCTGATAGAGAGCATTATCCGAGCAAGCGCCAAAGGCAAAATCAACATAAAAAAGATTGACGACAACACGGCAGAAAACGTAGAGATAGTGGTTCACCTCGAGCCAAAAACCTCGTCGGACAAGACCATCGACGCACTCTACGCCTTTACCAATTGCCAAATATCTATTTCGCCAAACTGCTGTGTGGTTGACCACGACAAGCCTGTGTTTATCACCGTTTCGGAGGTGCTAAAACGCAGCACAGACAACACAGTGGATTTGCTCAAGCGGGAGCTCGAAATAGAGCGTTCGGAGCTGATAGAGCAACTTCTAAGCTTATCTTTAGAGCAGATTTTTATCGACGAGAGGATTTATAAAGACAAGGAGTTCGAAAACGCCAAGAATATAGATGCCGCTCTGTCGCATATCGACAAACGCATTGAGCCATACAAAAAGGATTTTATCCGCGAAATTACTCGCGACGACTTGGCAAAGTTGCTCGAAATCCGCATGGCAAAAATCCTCAAATTCAATACCGACAAGGCTAACGAAACCATTGTAGGACTGCGAGATAAGATAGACGAAGTTGACCGCAACCTCAACAACCTGATTGAGTATTCTATCGCGTGGTTTGAGCATCTGAAAGCCACTTATGGCAATAATTATCCGCGTCTGACAGAGATTCGTAGCTTCGAAAACATCGAGGTAACCCGCGTTGTCGAGGCAAACGAGAAGCTCTATGTGGACTACAAAGAGGGCTTTATCGGCACCAACCTCAGAAAAGAGGAGGGTGTGGAGTTTGTGCAGAATTGCTCGAATATCGACGACATTATAGTGTTCTTTGGCGATGGCAAATACAAGGTGGTACGAGTTGCCGAAAAACTGTTCGTAGGCACTGATATAAAGCATGTTGCGGTATATAAACGCAACGACAAACGCACTATCTACAACGTGGTATATCGCGACGGCAAACATGGAGTCTATTACCTTAAACGCTTCTTTGTCAGCGGAGTAACTCGCGACAAGGAGTACGACCTGACGGCAGGTACGCCAGACTCTAAAATCACATATTTCTCTGCCAATCCAAACGGCGAGGCGGAAATCGTACGCATAGAGCTTCGTCCGACATCGCGGAAAATCCGCAAGATGAAGTGGGATGTGGACTTTAGCGACATTGCCATAAAAGGGCGTTCGGCACGTGGCAATCTGCTGACGAAATTCCCTGTATCTCGTATTACTCTAAGGCAGGAGGGCGGTTCTACGCTCGGCGGTAGAAAGATTTGGTACGACCCCGACGTGATGAAAATCAACAACGAGGAGCGAGGCGAGTTCCTTGGCGAATTCTTTGCAGACGACCAAATCCTTGTAATCTGCAGTAACGGAGAGTTTTACACCACAAACTTCGACCTCACAAATCACTTCGAGGACGACCTGCTAAAGATAGAGAAGTTTGACTCCGACAAGATTTGGAGCGTGGCGCTCTACGATGCCGAGCAGGGCTACGACTACATCAAACGCTTTAAGTTTGAGCCTTCGGCAAAACGCCTTTCGTTTATCGGCGAAAATCCAAAATCTATGCTCAAGCTCATTTCAGACGATGTCTATCCGCTCTTTAAGGTTTATTTTGGTGGAAAAGATTTGTCAAGAGAGCCATTGGAGATAGATGTAGAGCAGTTTATTGGCGAAAAGTCTCTTAGGGCTAAGGGTAAACGCATTGCAAACTTCGAGGTGGCAAACGTAGAGCGACTGCAGCCTTTGAGAATGCCTGAGCCAGAGAAGGAGCCAGAGCTCGACGAGACCGAACAGCCAGAAGGCAGTAGCTTCGACTTCGAGGACGAGGACGAGATGCAGCAGGGTAGTCTGTTCTAAACTTTTGCAGTTTTTCTAACGATTTTAGTGATTTTGGGGGTAAAAATCACCATTTTTAGGTATTTTTTATCTCAAACACTTATTGTAACTTTGCAAACTTTTGAAAAAAAACAGTTTATTCCAAAAAAAGAGAGTGTAGAAAAAAGTTTTATATGCAGAAATTATCGGAGTTGCAGGTCGGACAGAAGGGCTATATCGTGAAGGTTCACGGTTATGGCGGCTTCCGCAAGCGCATCGTAGAGATGGGGTTTATAAAGGGTCAGGTGGTCGAGGTTGTAAACAATGCACCGCTGAGAGACCCAATCACTTATAGCATAATGGGTTATGAGGTTTCGCTGCGTAGGAGCGTGGCGGAGCAGATAGATGTAATTCTGCCAGAGGATGCGGAGAGGGAACTCGCAGAGGGAAACTTCCTCGGCACGCTCACAGAGGACGACTTCCGCCGTGTGGCACTCGAAAAGCAACGAAAAATAAATGTGGCACTCGTGGGCAACCCAAATGCGGGCAAATCCACGCTATTCAATGCACTGACGGGCATGCACGTAAAGGTGGGCAACTACGGCGGTGTAACGGTGGATATCAAGACGGGCAAGCTCGAATACAAAGGCTACGACTTCCACTTCTCTGACCTGCCAGGCACCTACTCTATCTCGGCATTCTCGCCAGAGGAGCGACTGGTGCGAAAGCACCTCGTAGAGCAGAAGCCAGACGTGGTGCTAAACGTGGTGGATTCGGGCAACTTGGAGCGAAACCTATATCTGACTACCCAGCTCATCGATATGAACCTGCGCTCTATCATCGCAATGAACTTCTACGACGAGCTAAAGCAACGTGGCGACAGCCTCGATATCGACGCTTTGGGCAAACTCATCGGAATCCCAATTGTGCCAACTTCGGCTCTGAAAAACGAGGGCTTGGAGGATTTGCTGGACTCTATCATAAAGCTCTACGAGGGCTCTGATATAATCGACAGAGACGGACGGCTCATTCCCGCCATCAAAGACGATGCTCTGATAGAAAAATACCTGCACCTTGTGGAGCTGGAGCATCGCCACGACAAAAAGTCGGGCAAGGCAGACCTCGTGGGCAAAAAGCACCTGCACGAGATTGTCCGCCACGTGCATATCAACTACGGCAAGGTTATTGAGAATTCTATTCAGAGGTTGAAAAAAGAGTTTTCTAAAAATGATGAACTGCACAACGACTTTACACCGCGCTACATCGCCATACAGCTTCTGCAGTACGACAAGGATATCGAAGGTTTTGTGGCTCGCTATGCAAACTATTCGCAAATAATAAAAATACGCGACGAGGAGGCGGCAAAGATAGAGGCGGAGCTAAAGACCACCTCGCAAAACGCCATCATGGATGCCAAATACGGCTTTATCGCGGGCGCTCTGAAAGAGACCTACGAACCGAAAAAAGAGAAGCCGACATTCACGCCAACTTCGAGGATTGACCGCCTTATCACAAACAGATATCTGGCTTATCCGATTTTTGCACTCGTCATCTACCTGATGTTTTTCCTGACCTTTACGCTTGGGCAGTATCCGATGAACTGGATAGAGAGTGGGGTAGCGTGGCTTGGCGAGTGGGTCGGCGGAGTGATGAACGACGGCATACTGAAGGATTTGATGAAAGATGCACTGATAGGCGGCGTAGGCTCGGTATTGGTGTTTCTGCCAAACATACTGATACTCTACTTCTGCATGACACTCTTAGACGCCTCTGGCTACATGGCTCGTGCAGCGTTTATCATGGATAAGCTGATGCACAAAATCGGGCTGCACGGCAAGTCGTTTATCCCGATGATGATGGGCTTCGGCTGCACTGTGCCTGCTATTATGGCTACTCGCATCATCGAAAACCGCAACTCGAGGATTATCACGATACTTGTAACCTCGTTTATGTCGTGCAGCGCCAGACTTCCCGTCTATATCCTCTTTGTAGGTACATTTTTTCCGCAAAATCAGGCTTTGGCAATGTTCCTAATCTACTTTGCGGGGATAGTTTTTGCGGGGATTTTCGCTAAAATTTTCAAGAAGTTTATGCTAAAGAGAGACGACACGCCTTTTGTGATGGAGCTGCCGAAATATCGCCTGCCACAGATGAGGTACGTGCTTCGCGACACTTGGGAGAAAGGCTCGCAATACCTCAGGAAAATCGGCACAACGATACTCGTCGGCTCGATTATAATCTGGGCTTTGGCGTACTTCCCACATACAGAGGGGCAGTCGCCTGAGCAGCAGATGGAGGGTTCGTACCTCGCCAGCGTAGGCAAGGCGGCGGAGCCTATCATGCAGCCACTTGGCTTCGATTGGAAAATATCTGTCAGCATCATCACAGGACTTGTGGCAAAAGAGATGGTGGTAAGCACCTTGGGCGTGCTCTACAACGTAGATGAGGAGAGCCTCGATTTGTCGCTGCCTGCTAAGCTCAAAGCCGCCACATACGCAGACGGCACGCCGATTTATACCACCGCCTCGGTGGTGGCGTTGCTGCTCTTTGTCTTGCTCTACTTCCCTTGTATCGCCACTATCGCCACCATCAGAAACGAGACGGGCTCGTGGCTATGGGCGGGGTTTGTGGCGTTTTACACCACGGTTTTGGCTTGGCTGATGGCTTTTGTGGCGTTTCAGACCATTAGCCGCGGGGTGGTGCAAGAGACGGCTGTAGCTCTGATAATCCTCGCCTGCCTGATATTTATCCTCTACCGACTTCTGAACAAAAACAAAAAGCCTCAATGCGCGGGATGCTCGGGGTGTTCAGTAGGTAAGCGTTGAGTTGTTGAAGTGGTATTGGGTTTGCAATATGTTAGGTGATTTTTATATAATTTTCAATTATTTGTAATATTAAAAACTGATTTGTTGTCTGCAAATATTTAAGCAAATAATATTAACAAGAATAAAGTAACTAGTACTTTATTTCTTGGAATCAAAATATTGTGAAAATCTTTCATAAAAAGATTTTTTTCCGTCCACAGACTTTTCCAAAATGTCAATAATATTTCTTTTTGAAACTTTTAATACAATCTTTTCTTTTTCAGGTTCTAATCTAAATAATATGTTTTTTCCAACAATGTTTTCATAAAATATTGCTTTTTGTTCAATATTATTGATGTTTTCAAAATCTGTAAATACATAAAATGCAAAATTGGATGAAATAATGTATTTAACAAATTCAAGCTTTCCATTCTTAAAAAATTGAGTTCCTAATTTTAACATATTAAGCTTTTTAGGAATTTCTATTTTCGGTTTATATTTTTTTAATGCAATTATTTCTTCTTCTGATACATCAGATAATACTTCGAGGTATATACGAAAATTATTATTTATAACATTATCATGAATAATATATTCTTTAAAATTATAAAAAAAAGGTTTAATAAAATTTGTCTTGTTTTTTCGTTCTAAATTATATAACGTTTTTAATATCCATTTTGAAATTTTCTCATAATTATATGTAATTTCAAATGTGTCATTGGGTTTTAATTGACTTTCAGTATAATGATTTTCGTAAAAGTTTAGAAAATATTCATCATAATCGCTTAATATTTCATTATTACAAACATCGCAGACATCTCTTACTGTTAGGTAGTTTGCTGTAATTTTGTCATAGCAATTTGCATATCCCAAACCCATATTATAAAATCTATCCAAAAAGGCTTTATTTATAACATGTTCTTTTGTAATATTAGATGTTGAGCTACCACAATATGCACATTTTTTTGACATAGTTTTGCTTTTTTGTACTGACAAATTTAACTTTACAAATTGAATTACAATATTTACGATGCCAATCAAATTTTTTATTCGCCGAATCGTACCTAACCTATAATTTACGACACAAAGATACAACAAATTTTCTATTTTCTCAAAAACTCCCGTCAAAATCACATAAATATTCTGACTCTTGCAAACAAAAAATCAATGTTCTGCTTTACAGTTTCACACCGTATCTCGTTTGGGTTTGGTCATTCTTTGCGGTTTCTAAATTAATTATGTCACCCCTACGGGGTTTATGGTGTGGTGGGCAATTGGTTTTCTACAATAATGTCACCCCTTCAGGGTTTGTTTTTCCAGTCATTACAAAACGATTTTTCATAAAATTTTAACAAAATGTTCGTTAGAAATATCAGAAATCTATCTAATCAGTTGTAGTCCTATCGTTTAGGATTTCTATTCTTCTATCCGAATTACTCTTGGTTCCAGCGGTGGCAAGTTTCGCGGCTGTGCTAAAATTGCTCTTATTTTATCGAGATTTTTAGATAAAAATCTATCCAACTTCTCTTGCTCCTCTTCTGTGTTTGGCTTGCTTACCGTAAGTAGCGGGTATTGCCTCTCTTCAATGGTTATACTACACAAACAAGGTATTTCCGAAAAATCAGTTATTTCGTATTTTGATTTTAGCATACTTAAAACACTTTCGTCTATGGCTATTATCAGTGAAGGCAGTAATACAGATATTTCTATATTCAGATGTTCATAGCACTTTTGAAATTTTTCAGAAAAACGCAAAAGATCGCTTTCGTCGTGGGAGTCGTAACACTTTGCACAATAAGTTATAAAACAATCGCGTATATCGATATCTAACTTTTTATAGATTTGCTTCAACAAATCATCGTATCGTGCTCCCTTTTTGTAGTCAAAAACATAATAATCTTTGATTATCACGATTGGCGGATAGTCTTTATATGCATTAAAGCCGCAGTGATACAAATAGGAGTGTGTGTCTCTGTATCTGTAACATCTTGTGCAATAACCTAATCTCATTAAGTTCCAGATTTGGTCGCTTATGGAAAGCAAACAATACACTTCTTGATCGTCGGACGAGAATACTTTTCCATAACCAATTTTGTCTGTATCTCCTTCGACATAGGAGTTGCAACTTAAAAACTCCATTGGTTGTATCAATTGTTGATTTTCAAAGGATATTTCTTTAAGATGTGGAATTTTATTCTCCAAATCAGGTGCAATTTGAGTTGCTTTTAGTGGAATTTCGGGCGTATGCACTTTGTAATAAGGCTTTGTACGCCAGTCGTAGTTGTCGTGGTCGTAGAAAAATAGTCCTAAATCTTTTTTTCCAGCTCCTGTAAATCCATCGTCATCATCATCGAGTGTCGAAAAATTACAAGCCTTGATAATAGTTTTATTTTTTATTGCTTCAATAAACTCTTCTCTAATATAATAAATATTTGATATTAAATAGAGTGGCATATTTTCAGACAGACAGAGGACAGCGTCGTCGTCGTATGACTTTTCTTTCGACAAAACACGTTCAAAATCTAAATCCTCCCATTTTTTGCCTTCGTTCAGAAGGAATATACAACCATCTACCGCATATTTATCTGAAATAATGCTGTGCAATGTGTCAACATCGCATTTTTGCAATATGTTTTCTATTGCCTTTTCGTCTAAATATAGCTGTTTTAAAATCGGCGTAATAGGTTTTGCATATTTCCCAAATAATTCGAGCTTATATGTCTGATTTTCAATCTCAATTGGAACTGCTCCATTTTCTCCGCTGTCAAAAATAGCAACATTTCCGTCTTTATCTACCGCAAACCAATCGGTGTCCATGCTATGTCCTGCTGGAAAATCTATTACTTTCATATCATACACGATTTAAAGTTTATTGAATGTAAGGCATTTATAATTCCTTTGTACGAAATCTCTTGCAACTTTGCTTTGCTGGGGCTATAGGAGCAGTAATTTACTTTTTTATCCCACGAAATTGAACAAAAGCGTTCACTCGGTTTGCAAGCCATAAGGCACGAGGGCGCTTGAAACGGCTCATTGTCGGCAACTTCCAAAACTTGCTCCGGAGTAGGTTGTAATGAGAATTTTCGTGGAACGAAAATAATCTCTTTTCTCGAAATTCCTAATCGAGCAAGTCGTTTTGTCAATGTTTTTGTCTTCTCTATTTTATCGGAAGAGACTAACAAATTAATTCCCGCTTTTATATTTTCTCGTCGGAGCATATCAACGAAATACAAGGCGGTGCCGACATCGTCCTCGTTTTCAGGATTATGAATAGTAAAATGTATTTTGTCGGGTCTGTTTTTCATCAATTTATTCCATACTTCAATGTTTTTCAATGGTAATCCGTTGCTTGTTACGCTCACAAAAACTAGGGGAGTGAGTGCAGAAATAACTTCAAAAACTCCTTCGTACTCAAATGGCTCTCCACCGCCAAGTGAAACGGATTGCAAACCATTTTTGGCACAATCTTTCATTAAATCAATCACTTCTTGCGGTTGCCATTCAACTTTTCCCTCTGCAAAACTGTGATTGTAGCAAAAATCGCAGGCTTTACTGCAACGATTGCTCAAGTCTATCGAAATGCGTTGTAAGGAAAAATTTTTGCACGTCTCCATTTTCTAAATTTGTCTTATTCTGTCTATTTGTTTCTCAAAAGTACTTCGCTGTCCGCCGGTTCAGATTACTTATAATTTCAACAACATAAAGGTACAACTTTTTTACTTGTATCTATATCTTGTTGTGTTTTTATCTCCAATTTTTTCAAGCACTCCATTCTCTACAGCAAAACTCAAATCACGACTTGCCGTTGCTGGAGAGATTTCTCTGAAATTCTTTAAATACTCTTTTCGCGAAAAGTAGTCGTCTTTAGCAATTGACCTGAACAGATTAATTCGGTCGATATTCGTTAAACTGATATTTTGGATACTTAATAACTCCTCCAGAGATTCGAGGATTATTTCGAGCATAAACTCAATGAATAGTGTGGAGTCGCCTCTTTTGTCAGACTTGCCAAGCGACTGATAATACTCCTCCTGCCTCTCTTTTATTAAAGTCTCGATTGGTAAAAACTCGAAAACAGGATAAGAGTCCTTTAAAATCAGCGTTTGCCACAGCCTACCCATTCTACCATTCCCATCGATAAATGGATGAATAAACTCCACTTCATAGTGGAAAACACAACTTTTTATTAAAACTAAATCCTCGTCATTGTTTAAATAATCAAACAAGTCGTTAATCAAAGGGTAGAGCATTTCGCTTGGTGGTGCAATGTGAGTCACCTCAGAGCCTTTTACAATTCCAACCGACTTGTTTCTGAGTCTTCCTGCCGATTCAATCAGTCCATTCATCAGTATTCCATGAGCATCACAAAATGATTC
>CAYFSY010000033.1:0-13020 GCA_964345905.1 uncultured Paludibacteraceae bacterium
TGTATTTTGTGTTTGTAAATGCCTCTTTTGGGTCGTTTGTAGCAGTAATATTTACATCACCAAAACCGCACTGACGCATCTCCTCCGCCACTCCCTCTGGCGAGAACACATCATATAGGCAAATATTGCTGGTCAAGCCCATCATAAGAGCTGTTTGAACCATATTCGAGCCAATCATACCGGCTGCACCGACAATAGTCAGTTTTTCATCTGTTAAGAATTTCATAAAAATAGAATTATTTAAATTGTTTATAATTATCTGGTTTTTAATCATGCAAATTTACAAAAAATCTATCAGATTACAAAGAGTTTTTGTTAAGTTTTTTGCACAAAAAAAGCCGTCTTAGAAAGGCGGCTTGTTCTTTTTTCTGCGCTACTCGAAAATTACTGAGCAACAACTTGTGCAACTGAGTCAACTACAACTGCTGCAGAATCAACTACTGGAGCGATCTCTTGCTCAACGATAGTCTCAACAGCTGTTGAATCAACATTCTCTGTGTTAGCAGCTTTGTTTCCGCATGCTGCGAAAGATACTGCAACGATAGTAGCAACAAACAATACGATTTTTTTCATTTTTTTTACTGATTAAAATTAATGTATATACTTTGTTATAAAATAACGCACAAAGGTAATACTTTTTTTTGATATGGAACAAGTTTTTTAGCTTTTTTTAAAAAAAAATTGAGATTATTTTTCCAAAACACAATAAATCACGAATTACCAGTACTATACAGAAAAATAAACAATTTTCTTTGTTTCAAAAAAATCCTCTTCGAAATATTGAGAAATCTCAGTCACCTCTGCTAACTTAAAACCTCTAAGCTCATCCTCTAAATCTCCTCCTTTCAAGGCAATGATGCCGTTTGGCATAGCATTCCGTTGTGTAGCGCTAATGTTTTTTGCCGAAACTCCGACTAAGTCTGTAAAACTCATTGCAGCTCTCGAGAGTATAAAATCATACTTTCCTTGCTCCTGCTCCATCCTTTTATTTGCAAACCGACAATTGCTTAAACCCAATGATTCCGCTACACTTGAAGCTACTCTAATCTTTTTGCCAATAGAATCCAAAAGCATAAACTCACAATCAGGGAACATTATTGCAAGCGGTATAGCAGGGAATCCGCCACCTGTGCCGACATCTATGAGCTTTGTCTGCGGTGTAAACCGAATAAACTTTGCAATCGCAAGCGAGTGAAGCACGTGGCGAAGGTAAATCTGGTCGATATCCTTACGTGATATTACGTTAATTTTCTCGTTCCAATCGCGATACAAATCAAACAGAGCAACAAATCTTTCTGTCTGCTGCCCTGTAAGATTAGGAAAGTATTTCTGAATTAACTTCATTTTTTGGCTTTTAGGATATCCTCAATCTCATTTACATGAAGGTTCCTGCCTACAATCTTACCATCTTTGTCGAGAAGTATTGTAGTTGGTATAAACTGTACAGCATAGAGACGAGCTACTTCGCTATCCCACTTTTTAATGTCAGAGAGGTGATGCCACTTCAGGTCGTATTGCTTTACTGCTCCCTCCCAGTCTGCTTTAGACTCGTCGAGCGAGAAACCAACTATATCAAACTTGCTACCGTGATACTTCTCGTATAGAGCCTTCAACGATGGCAAAGATTTAATGCACGGAGCGCACCAAGATGCCCAGAAGTCGATCAAAAGATAGTCTGTTTTGCCTACCAAAGAGCTCAGCTTAACACTATTGCCAGCAAGGTCTTGAGATTCAAAATCCATATAAGACTGACCTACAGAGGCTTTGCGCTCCTGCTCTATGGCTGCTGTGATTTTCGCAATTTTCTCGTCTTGCTTGGTCTTTTCGTCGAAGAGAGCCACTATCTCTGCCTTCTGCTCAATAGTCATTCCGTAGTAAGACGAAAGAAAAACCATTTTACCAACCAAATTATTAGCATTCTCTTTAGCATAGCGATAGCTGATTCCTGTAAACTTTTCGCTCAAAGCTTTTTCGATAGAATCCAACACTACCTGAGGTGCTTGACCGTACTTTTTCATTGCCTCCTCATACTCTGCATCAATGTCTTTCTGCTCCTTCAGAAACGAACTGAGAGCAACGTTTAGCTCTGTGCCAGAGACCTCTGTTTTATTATCTTTCGACACATTTACGATAATCTCACCTGCTTCCAAAACAATTGCTGAGCCAGCGATACTGACATCTCCCACTTCGCCAATAAGCAATGTAGCAAAATCAGGTTCTGTCACATTTTTCTTAATAATAAACTTACCGCCTTTAACCTCAGCGCTGTCAGTGGTTTCACCGGCTTGGTTTATAATGTAAGCCTTTTTGCCGTCGAATTCGCTATTGTCTATAGTACCCTTGATTGTTAGGTTTGACTTATCACAAGCCATCAGCATTAGAGCTGATAAAATAATTACACTTAACTTTTTCATTTTAAATTTGTTATAAAACATTATATACTTCTTTTTTTTAATATTTTTTAATTCGCAATAGTATGAACTTTTTACTTTACAACCATCCGATAAGGCATAATGGTCTGCAGACCTGTCTTATTTTCCATGTTTGTGATGGTTTCGTAGATTGAGTAATTTTCGCCCAAGCGTGCCTTCAGGATGCGAGTCTCCAAGGAGAGTGAAAAGCCCTTCATCAGCTCGTCGAACATGTTTTTAGGCGCTGGGTAGTAGCTGAGCTTATAGTCGTCAATATTAGCTTTCTTTGCTACAAACTCTATGGCTTTATCTATACCACCAAGCTCATCAACCAAACCAAGAGCAAGAGCGTCTGTGCCTGAATAGATACGTCCTTCTGCAATCTTTTTGATACTATCCTGCGACACTCCTCTACCGTCAGCACAACGCTTCGTAAATAGATCGTAGCCCATCTCTACGTAGTTCTGCATTATTGCCTGCTCCTCGCTTGTCATCGGACGATTTACAGAGAATAGGTCACTATGCTTGTTAGTCTTTACAGTCTCGAAGTTTACGCCAATTTTTTTAGTAGCTTTTTCGAATGTCATGAACATGCCAAATATGCCTATTGAGCCTGTCAGAGTGGTTGGTTGTGCAAAGATGCGATCTGCATGGCACGAGATATAGTATCCGCCAGAGGCTGCGTAGTCTCCCATAGAAACAGCAACTGGTTTTTTCTCTTTTAAAACCTGCACAGCATGCCATATTTGCTCAGAGCCAAATGCACTACCCCCCGGAGAATTTACGCGTAGCACCACGCCTTTTACCTTCTCATTCTCAGCAAGTTTCAGTAGCTCTTCCGAAAGCTTTTCAGACTTGATGCCTCCTGTAGAGCCGTCGTCGATATCACCAACAGCATAGACTACAGCAATGCGGTCTTTAGAACGCTTTTTCTGAGTTTTGAGGTTTGTCATATCTTTCAGGCTCAGGGTATTGTAATCCTTTTTTGTAAGAGCCTCGAGCTTTTTCTTCATATCGTCTTGGTAAATCAATTCATCTACAAGGCTGTAGTCTAATGCCTGCTTCTGGTCGGCAAAAGCCAAAGCTTTATCTGTAAACTCATTTACCTTCTCTACCGAAACCTTACGATTTGCTGCAATAGTTTGAGTTATTTCTCCCCAAATAGACGAGGTAAACGTCTCAAGTTGCAAACGGTTAGCGTCGCTCATAGTGTTTTGTATAAATGGTTCAACTGCCGATTTGAAAGTACCAACTTTGAACACCTGTGTCTCTATACCAAGCTTATCGAAAAGGCTTTTCATATAAACAGTTTGCATACTAATACCTGTAAGAGTCAGAGTGCCGTAGTGATTCATATAAATCTTATCTGCAATTGACGATAGATAATAGGTGCCATTACCGTAATTATCTGCGTATGAAACAATGAATTTACCAGACTCTTTGAAGTCGGCAAGAGCACTGTAAACCTCCTGCATGGAAGCCATAGATGCGTAGAAGTTACCGATGTTTAGGTAGATTCCTTTGATATTATCCTCCGCTTTCGCTTTCTTAATAGCAGAAAGAACTTCATCTAAAGCTACTGTAGAGGCTTCGCCTCCCATAAATGATTTGCGCATTAGGCTCTCCCAATCCTCCTCTGAGCGCTCTACCATCTGACCGCTGAGTTTTAGTTCAAAAACAGAGTTCTCTTTGGCAATTACTTCGGTATCTGAACCAGCCAAAGCCACTCCTACTGCAGCCATAAAAAACAGCACCCATAGGATGCAAAAGATCACCAAGCCCACCAAGGTGGCAAATACATACTTAAAGAAACTTTTCATTTCGTGGTAATTTAATTTTAGTTATCAATACAATTTACAAAGATACGATTTTTTTATGAAACCGATGAATGATTTATTCAATCGTCTTATAGATATGATACACAACCTGAATACTATTCAAACCTTATGGATTTGGCTGGGGATACTTTTGTAATAATGTGCGACGGCAGTAGCATTATCAGTATAGAGACTGCTAAAACGCCTATATTTAGAGCCAAAATCAACCAAAGGTTGAAGCCTATTGGCACGTATGGCGTGTAGTAAAACTCTGGGTTTAGCGGGATTATGTGGAAAAAGTATTGCAAAGCGATTAAGCCAAGTCCTACCAAATTTCCCCAAAACACCCCTTTCAGAACAAAAAACAGGGCGTTTATCACAAAAAGTTTGCGGATTTCGCTGTTCTGCATTCCTATGGCTTTCAGCAAACCAATTGTCTGAGTCTTTTCTAAAATCAAAATCAGCAGTCCTGCAATCATGTTGAATCCCGCTACTATCATCATGAGTATGATGATGATGTAGGCGTTTACGTCGAGCATATCGAGCCAACTGAATATCTCGGGGTAAATCTCGTAGATGGTGCGAATCTCGTATATCAGGCGGTTTTCGTCGAAGCGGTTGCCTACCAGAGAGTGTATCTCGAGGCTTACCTGCCCCACCTTGCTGAAGTCGCTGACAGAGACCTCCAAGGCAGAGACCTCGGTAGGGCTTAGAGCTGTGAGTTGCCTGAGCCTATCGGCAGAGCAGAATATAAATATCCTATCGAAATCTGAGAATGACGATGAGTAGATGCCACATATTTCGAACTTTCGGCTGCGGATTCTATCGTCTTGGAAAAAGTATGCAAAGAGGTCGTCGCCTACGTTTAGCTTCAGCGAATTGGCGATGGATTGAGAGAGCATAACTTGATTTTCATTTTCAGAAAAGTTTGGCAGAGAGCCTTCTACAAGGTTTTTCTCGAAAAAGCTCCAATCGTAATCCCCCTCTACACCTTTGAACACCACACCTTTGAAGTCGTCTTGAGTCTTGGCTACACCCGGCTTGGCTACTATCCGCTCTATTCGCTGAACTCCCTCGATATTTTTGAGTTTTCCCAACGTCTCATCGCTGATTTCGATTGGTGGCTTTTCAAACGAATATGTGTTGCCGTAGGCGTAAATCTGAATATGCGAACCGAAACCTATCACCTGAGACGACACCTCTTTTTTGAAACCTATCACCACACTTATAGCCACTATCATCACTGCCAAGCCAACAGCTACGCCAAAGGTAGCTATTCGCACACCAAGTCGCATCTTGTTTTGTCCGCCTTGGTGGCTGAAGCTAAATCTTTTGGCTAAAAAATATGGCAATTTCATAAGTCTCTAAGTCTATTTTTCTCAAGGAAAGGTGTTGCCACCATAGCTATTGCTACGACCAACAACACCTCGCCTATTTTTTATAAAATTCCAAAGTTTTTACTCTACTGTAACGGATTTTGCCAAGTTTCTTGGTTGGTCAACATTTTTACCTCTGCTCACTGCGATATGGTAAGCCAAAAGTTGCAGAGGAATTGTTGTTACAAGTGGCTCAAGTGGCTCGATAGTAGCAGGAACCTCGATGCAGAAGTCTGCTATCTCCTTTATTTTTGTATCGTCCTCGTTGATGATAGCGATGATACGTCCCTTTCTTGCCTTTACCTCCTGCATGTTGCTTATAACCTTTTCGTAGAGCGAGTTTTGAGTAGCGATAAACACTACAGGCATCTCGTCATCTATCAGAGCAATTGGTCCGTGCTTCATCTCAGCAGCAGGATATCCTTCGGCGTGAATATACGAAATCTCTTTGAGCTTCAACGCTCCCTCCAAAGCCACAGGATAGCAGAAACCACGTCCAAGGTAGATGAAGTTTTTAGCGTATGTAAATATCTTAGCAAGGTCTGCGATAGAGTCGTTATGCTTCAGCACCTCCTCGATTTTATCAGGTATCAGAGCAAGTTCCTTGATTGTATTTTGGTACACCTCGTCTGTAATAGTACCTTTGAGCTTACCTAAAGCCAAAGCAAACATCGTCAGAACCGTTACCTGACCTGTAAACGCCTTGGTAGAAGCCACGCCAATCTCTGGTCCTACGTGTATATACGAACCCGTGTGAGTAGCTCTTGGGATAGACGAACCCACAGCGTTGCAGATGCCATAAACAAACGCACCTTTTTCGCGTGCAAGCTCTATCGCCGCCAAAGTGTCTGCTGTCTCTCCCGACTGCGAAATTGCTATAACCACATCGTTCTTTTTGATAACTGAATGGCGGTAGCGGAATTCAGAGGCATACTCCACCTCTACAACGGTGTCGCTAAGCTCTTCTATGAGGTATTTTCCAATCAAACCGCTGTGCCAAGATGTGCCACAAGCCAAAATGATAATTCTATCAGCATTCATCAACACATCTTTATGGTCGATTAATGCGGAGAGTTTTACATCATTGAAGTCTGTATTGATACGTCCACGCATGCTGTTTTTCAAGCAGTTAGGCTGGTCAAATATCTCTTTTAGCATAAAATGCTCGTAACCACCCTTTTCAAGTTGTCCTACATCAAGCATCACCTCTTTGATTTCTGGGGTAACGTCTATGTTATTTAGTTTTTTGACCTTTACACCATCTTTGAGACTAATTGTAGCAATCTCGTCGTTGTCCATAAAAATCATCTGCTTGGTGTATTCCACTATTGGCGATGCATCAGAGGCTACAAAGAACTCTCCCTCGCCTACACCCACTACAAGCGGACTCGCCTTACGAGCCACCACCATAGTTTCGGAATTACCCTTTTCGAGCACAGCAATTGCATAAGCACCTATAACCTTATTGAGAGCCACTTGTACTGCGTTCATAAGGTCGCTTTTGTCGCGCTGGTATATATAGTCGATGAGCTGCACCAAAACCTCTGTATCAGTGTCAGACACAAAATCAATGCCTTTAGCTTGAAGTTGCTTTTTCAAGTCTGCGTAGTTCTCAATGATTCCGTTGTGAATCAATGCTATATTTTTCGTTTGCGAATAGTGCGGGTGTGCATTGACCTGATTTGGCTCGCCGTGTGTAGCCCAACGAGTGTGAGCAATACCGATACTACCCGTAATATCCTTGTCTTCAGTATAACTTTCCAAAGCAGAAACTTTACCTTTTGTTTTGTAAACATTTAGGTCGCCACCCTCGTTTACTAAAGCCATTCCTGCAGAGTCGTATCCGCGATATTCGAGCCTTTTTAGTCCTTTTATCAGTATTGGATAAGCCTCTTTTTTACCTATGTATCCTACAATTCCACACATGATATCTTATCTACTATTTATGTTGTTTTTTTGATTAATATTTTTTTAACAAAATGAATCACACTCCAAAACTTGCTCTTACTGCCTCGATTTTCTTGTCTGCAGTAGTTTCAGCAGCGTAGAAGTCAGAACGCTTAGTCATCTCGCCACGAACCTCTATGTAGAACTTAATCTTAGGCTCTGTTCCTGAAGGACGCACCGAGATTTTGGTGCCATCTTCGGTAAAGAACTGCAATACGTTCGAGGTGGTTGGCATCTCTAAATCAGTAGTTCCGCCTGTGAGTAGATTTTGCTGTTTTAGAGTTTTGTAGTCTTTGATTATCGCTACCTTAGAGCCCGCTATCTCGCGTGGCGGATTGTTTCTGTAGTCCGTCATCATCTGAGCAATCTCCTGAGCTCCCGATTGTCCTTTGCGAACTACCGATATACCTTTTTCCTTGCCGTAACCGTACTCGATATAGACATCTTGCAATAGCTCAAGCCAAGTTTTGCCTTGGTCTTTTGCCCAAGCGGTGATTTCAGCCATAAGTGCACAAGCAGAAACGGCGTCTTTGTCGCGACAGAAATCCTCTGCCAAGTAGCCGTAGCTCTCCTCGCCACCGCCAATGTACTGCTTTTTGCCCTCGTTTTCACGCATCACTGCTGCAATCCACTTGAAGCCTGTATAGCAATCGTATAGCTCTACACCTGCTTTATCTGCAATATCTTTTATAATCTCGGTGGTAACAATGGTTTTTACCACATACTCGTTGCCTTTGAGTTTGCCAAGCTCCTGCCACCTGCGTATCAGATAGTAGGTAAAAATCATGCAGGTCTGGTTGCCGTTGATAAGTCTCCACTCGCCTTGCTCGTCTTTTACAGCGATACCTATGCGGTCTGCATCTGGGTCTGAAGCCATTACGATGTCGGCATCAGTCTCTTTTGCCTTGCGGATAGCCAAGTCTAGCGCAGCTGGCTCCTCTGGGTTTGGAGACTTTACTGTTGGGAAATCTCCCGATAGAACAAATTGCTCATCTACCTTTATCACGTTTTCGAAACCGTACTCTTTCAGCGTTCTCGGCACAAGGACTGCACCGCAACCGTGAATTGGCGAATAGACGATTTTAAGGTCTTTATGCCTCTCGATTGCCTCTGGAGAGAGCGAAAGTGTCTTGATTTTATCAATGAAAAGCTTATCCATATCCTCGCCGATAACCTCTATCAGAGCAGGATTTCCATCAAATTTTATAGTTGAAATATCTTTGATTTTATCCACCTCCTTGATAACATCCACATCGTGCGGAGCGATAAACTGTGCACCGTCGTCCCAATAAGCTTTATAGCCGTTGTACTCCTTAGGGTTGTGCGAGGCGGTAATCATCACACCGCTCTGGCAGCCAAGTGTACGGATAGCGAACGAAATCTCTGGCGTAGGACGTAAATCCTCGAAAAGATATACCTTGATGCCGTTTGCCGAAAAGATATTCGCTACGGTTTTGGCAAAATATTTAGAGTTGTTGCGGCAATCGTGTCCTACCACAACCTTTATCTGCTCCAAGCTTGGGAACTGCATCTTAAGGTAGTTAGCCAACCCCTGAGTAGCAGAGCCTACGGTGTATATGTTCATTCTGTTAGAACCCGCTCCCATAATGCCACGAAGTCCGCCTGTGCCAAACTCGAGGTCTTGGTAGAAGGCATCGATAAGCTGGGTCTTGTCTGGATTCTCGAGCATTTTTCTGATTTCGGCTTTAGTCTCTTCGTTGTAGCCTCCGTCAAGCCAAAGTTGTGCTTTCTCTTCGCATCTTTTCAATAATTCTTGGTTCATCGTTATATTAATTTTTTTAGTTAATATTCTGTCTATTAAAACATATTTGGCAAAGTTACTCTTTTTTTTGGAATTTAGCTACAACGATGCTCTTTTTATCCTAAAATATGTGGTTGGGTTTATAGCGCAAATCATAACCCCGAAGGGTGGCATAAAATATTGAGAAAGTTAGGAATGTAGGGATTCTTCTATTGCTATATTCATTTTACAATCTCTATTCCATCTCTAACAAAGGATTTTAAATTCCAAACATAGTTATCTTTGAACTCCAACCCTAAATAACCATATTTTTTACTCCAATATATGTAACGTAAATCAAAAGGTCTATCCTTCATATTATCGCAAGACTGAATAGCCTTAATCGTGATTTTAGAATTTTCTTTTTCACTCAATTTTTCAAGCTCTTGAATGCTTAATCCCATACAGGGATATTTTAAATCATTATCCCCTAATCGTATTGTAAAATAAATATATGCTCCTGTCTTGTATTTACGCATTTCTAAGACACTATATTTTGCTACCACAAAAAGAGATTGTACCATATTTGGAAGCAAGTCCAAAGGGTCGTCGAAGTTGGTATGTACTTCAACCTCTTTTATCTCAATAGTATCAAGTTCTCCTTTATTGGATTCAAATATCAAAATGTCTCCTGCTTTGTATGGTTGCATCGATAAATCACTTTTGCTTAATTTATAAAAACCGCAAGAATTCAATACAAACATTGCAGAAAATAAAACTATTATCTTTTTCATTGTTCCTTTAATTTTTTAATTTTCAGATAGTAGATTTAACTAAGTCCTCCACAAAAACGCCCCTACATTTTTGCGAGGTTGATTTCTTAAAATAAAATCAAAAAATTATTTTTTGTAATTTTCTACCTGAATAAATGTATAAAGCGTTATCTACTAAACAATTCGGACTAATTAGGTTTTTCTCTTTCAATTTGAGGATTTGCCAAGTTTGTCCTTTGTCTGTACTATAAGTCAAATCATAACTAACAAACATTCCTTCGATATTTCCCACAAAAGCAACAATAACATTTTCATTTGATTGCAAATGGCTAATAATTGAGTAGTTTTCAATCGTCTGTAGCTTTTCTAATTTGTCGCTTGTTCTGTCAAATTGGTACATATTTATTGAGTTTTCCTGCTCTTGTGTAGCTATTAAAACCTTGTTTTTGTCAAGCGTTACAATGCATTCGGTGGCGTTAATGTCTATCTCTTTGAAAGTATTATTTTTATCAATTATAAATGTGTTTTGATGGGTAATCAAAAAAGTATTAACACCATCATAAACAACACCATTATTTTTAGGGACTGGTGCAAAGGGTTTTACGTAGTAATTCAAGAAATTTGTATCGGTTGATAAAACACAGTTTTGTGATTTATTGCCGAAAGACAACAAAATGCTATCGTTTTTTATCCAAATATTACCAATTGCTTCAATGTCAAAATCTGATAACTTAAATTCATTTGTCGCTAAATCTAACTTGAAAAGCTTGTTTTTTGCAAGGTCTTTCGAACTTTTGACATTGCCAAAAATAGCGTTATTATGCAATTTTGCATAACCATAAAACAACCAATCTTTTGCAGAATAAATTTTTTGCCAACTTTTCCCTCCGTTGATAGTCTTGTAAATCATTACGTTTGCATCAGAATACAAGTTGCCTTTGTAATTAAACATATACCCTTCATTCTCGGACTTGAAAAGCATATATTCAGGTTTCCCCTCTACGTTGTTACAATCAATCAGTGTTATCTTACTTTTGTTATTTATGCAAGATACAACTAATAGAGAAATAATGATACTTAATGTTATCTTTTTCATTGTTCCTTTCTTTTTTTTTATTTTTCAGATAGCAGATTTGACGTTTTATAGCTATTCAAAAGTTCTATTCTTCTTAAAAGAAAATTTATGAGACATTCTGAAATTTACAGGTTTGTCATCAACTGTTCCAATTGGTATTGTAAATGGTAAATTATACAGAGTAGCTGTAATTAAGCTATCTAATTTCTCGCCTCGTTTGAAAAGTATTCTTACGTCTTTAATTTTACCAGTTTTATCAATAACAAAATCGTAGTAAAAATCTTTCAATATAGAGTTGTCCGTGATTAAACCTGACTCTTCTACTGTTTTTTTAACATAATCTTCTATTTTTACCATATCCTCATATTTGTATGAGACATAGGTTGATATATAGTTGCCGTCAGGATATATCTCCTCTCCATTCTTTTTTACAAAATCATCTGTTTTCTTTTGAATTTTGTCGTAAAAATCTGCTCCAAACTTTTCCAAGATTACAGAGTCCATAATTTGTGTCTTTATTTCTTCATAGTTATAAACAAGGGTTATGTTATACTCTTCATAAGCAAAATAAGCCGAGATTGTACCGTAATATTCAGGTGCATTGTAGGCGGCAGTGCATTTTACATAATTGTTTAGCTTTAACTCTTCATAAGCTTCTCTCTTTTCTGAGTCAATCCTTAATTGCTCTCTTGCTTCAGCTTCGATTCTACCCATCTCATTGCGTTTTTTTACATCATCACAGCTTTTCATAAAATACAAAACTATTGTAAGTAATAGTAAAAATACAATAAAGGTATACTTTCTTGTGATTTTTGTTTTATCTCCACCTTTCTTATGCAATTTTATTATATCAATACTGCTTATGATGAAAAATAAAATTGTCAAAACGACACAAACTAAAGCTATATATTTTTCCATTGCTACTCTTTTTTATAATCCTCGTTTGCAAAGGTAATGATTTTTTTTTCTGTAAATAGAACTTGCATATTCAAAAAAAAATGCAACCAACGACCGAAATCGCTGATTGCAAAGAATTATCACAATGAAAAACTGCTTTGAGCCTTTTGGGGGACTCGAACCCCCGACCTACTCATTACGAATGAGTTGCTCTACCAACTGAGCTAAGAAGGCTTGGTTTTGCGTGAACAAAAATTCAACGCTGCAAAAGTAATATATTTTTTGGAAACTTAGTGCGTTTTTATTTTAGAAATTTCTGTTTTTGGGTAATAGTGCTGTAAAATCTGCTTGTAAGAGTAGCCCCTCTCTGCCATTACAGCAGCACCTACTTGGCACAGTCCTACGCCGTGTCCCCAGCCCGCTCCGCGTAGCGTGAAGCCTCCGTCTGAGTGCTTTTCCGGAAAAAAGGCAGAGCTGTAGAGGTGGCTTTCGGATAGCATTCGGCGGATTTCGAGCTCCTTGCCTACCTCCAGAGTCCGCTTGCTGCCCACGATGCGTAGCCTAACTATCCTGCCCGACGAGGCTCGTTCCAACGGCACCAGCTCCTCTATCTTGCCAAAGTCTATGCCAGATTTTCGTTTCAATATGTCAGAGAGTTCTCGGTTGGTGTAGCTTACCTGCCAACGGAAAAAGTCGGTTGTAGAGCGGTCGTAGCGGTTGAATATACGGCTAAGGATTTCGGGGTCTTGGGTGTTGCAAAACGCCTCCGGCTTGGCGAGTATAAAGCGCCGTGCCTCCGCCTCGTCTCTGAGGTCGCCAAAACCCAAAGGCTTGGAGCTATCGGACTTCGACGGCAGATAGTCGAATTCCACATCTGCCCAGCAGGCAGAAAACCTCTCGGTCTGCCCACCGCAACACTTCGAGAAGCGAGAGTCGCAAACCTCGCCTTCGTACATAAGCACTTCGCCTGAGGTCGCCTCTAT
>CAYFSY010000034.1:0-8002 GCA_964345905.1 uncultured Paludibacteraceae bacterium
GTAGCAGTAGCGTCAGCCGTCAAGCCGTCGATTGTGATATTCACCTCGTCCTTAGCAGGATTTGGATAGATAGCCACAGAAGCCTCTGCCAACTCTACGCCTACACATGGAGGTGTAGTGAATGTCAAAGTATCACCAGACACCATTGGGAATATAGCCGTAGTAGCAAATGCAAAGTATCTATAATCAACATTTGGCTCAAGATTTGCAAGCATACCGTCAGCAGACTCTACCTCTGTCCACTCTACATTACCGACTCTCTGGTACATCCAGCCTTCTGTATCGACACTTTCTGAACCAGCAGTTACCTCTTTTACCAACTGTACAGACTCGCACTGCAAGTTCTGATATGGCTTAGTAATAACTGTTGGAGGAGTGTGTGCCAATGTTCTGAACGACAACGTATCACCATAATATGTATTGGTGTTGTTGTTTGTCTTAGCATAAGCAACAAAGCGATACTCTGTATCCGATGTAAGATTAGTCAGGTTGCCATCCATAGAGAAGTACCAGTTACCATCTGTAGCCTCATACCTCCAGCCCTCTTCGGTTACTACCTCCTCTTGTTGTACAACAGTTTTATTCAGAGTTGCTGAAGTGTAAGAGATATTGGTAGCAGCAAGAGTTGTCACTATAGGAGTAGTTGGCGCCTCACCTGTAGTAGTGAAGTATAGCGTATCACCGCGATACTCTACTCCCGATACAATAGCATAAGCAAAGTATTCGTATTCTGTTCCAGGTGATAGTCCTACTAGGTTACTATCTGTAGAGATAGTAAATGCATTTCCACTATTACCTTTTCTCCAATAGAAACCTTGAGACTCTACAGGCATATCTCCCTGCACCACATTTTTATTCAGCATAGCCGAATTATCTGTAATGCTAGTTGCAGGCAATGTCTCCACAGTAGGAGGAGTTATAGCTGTAGCTGTTACAGAGATGTCGTCTATATGCAAGTGGTTGTCATCTTTAGTATAATAATCTATAGCATTAGCGAGAGAAGACTCTGCATAGAATGCAATTCTAATAGTCTGTCCTGCATACTGGCTAAGGTCAATATTAACATCTGTTCCAGTATTAGAGATGCTATTCAACACATTATTACCTGCAGCATTTGAGTCATTTGCCCAAATAGTTGCATTGGTAGAAAGCCACGTAGCTCCTGCATCTGTAGAAACAACTACCATAAACTTATCATCTTTGTTCAGAGTATCTACTGGCTCTGCACTATTAACCTTAGTCAATGCCACTCTAAAATTGAGTTCTGCAGTAGAGTTCTGTGGTATTACCAACTCTGGAGTTACCAACCAGTGTTTTATAGCAGTACCATACATATTTATTCTAGCGTGATTACCAGTCAATCCATTAGATGATGTTGTAACCGACCAACGTGGACTTGAAGTTGAAGCTACACTATTACCCATAAATACTCCGTATGCTTGTCCTTCGTATATGTTCCAACAAGCAGAAGGTGGCATCTTGTTTCCACTGAAATCCTCTGAGAATGGAAGAGTAGCTGGAGCACATGCAGTAGTAAACGTAAAGTCATCAGACCAGATACTTTCGTCTGTATCTGAGCAGATAGATTTCACACGTACCACGTATGTAGTATTTGGCTCCAATCCATTTAATGAAACACGATTAACCTGAGTTGTAGTAAACATCCAAGTAGTATCTGTAGTCTCTCTATACTCTAATCTCCAATTGTTAGCTTGCATTGGAGTTGCTGTCCATGTGATGGTAGCCTCGTTGCTCTGCAGAGAGTTGTCTGCTACAGCCACATTACCCGGACGTATGCAAGTAGGAGCCACGTGTAGGTCGATATCGTCTAATGCAAAATCAAATCTACCGCTTGTAAGACTTGCTTTGAATACAATATGATTGCTACCAGCAGGAATTGTATTATCAAACAAGACATCGTATGTAATCCATTGGTCAGCTATTGTAGGAGTAATATCTCTGATAGCTGTGTATGTAGCCTCAACAGTTGGGTCAGACATAACGCCTATCTCCATAGTGGCTACACCACCGCCTGTTCCTTCAGCTCCCTTCAAGTAGAAGGTAATCTCCTTACCTTGCAAGCCACCAGCAATCTCTGGAGAAGCAATAGTCTGAACTCCATTTGATGTTGATAGACTGAAGCGCAAGCCACCCGTTGTTGTACCACGAGATGCCCATGAGCGTGTGTCAACATAAGGATAGTGTGTAGAATTCGAAGTAGCCAGGTCGTTTACACGTGTCCAGCAATAAGCATTGCTATAGTCGCTTTCATTTCTGTCAGAGAAGGTCTCTACCCAAGGAGTAGTTACCGCAGCACAAGATGTGCGGAACGATATAGGACCAGTCCAATCACTAAACTCGCCGCTTCCACAATCTGAGCGCACCCAAAGCTTATAAGCAGTATTGCCTGCAAGTCCAGGGATTGTTACAGTATCGTTTGTAATAGCTACTGCCAAAGATGCGTCTGGTGTAGTGAGAGCAGTATTAGAAGTTACAAAATACTGCCAATTGCTCTGTGTTGCCGAAGCTGCAAATGCTATTACCAAACTATCATAATCGTTTGTCAGATTTTGAAGGTTACTTACTGGCAAACATGATGGTGCTTGAGTAAAGCTAACATCATCAATCCAATAGCAGTAAGATGTAATTGTAGTAGCACCTTCTGCATCACCGTAGCGGAATGCGATATGGCGGTTTGAACCATTATCAACAACGCTTGGGAATGTAAGTGTCATGGTCTCAAAGACCTTTGTCCTACTCTGGTCATAAGTTGCCAAAGCTACAAATGTATTGACATCATTTGGATCAGACATTACACCAACTTGGAACTTACCGCTACTAGTTCCCTCTCTCTTCAGCTTAAATGAAAGCTGATAGTTAGCCAAAGGTCCAGCTGTAGCTGGGGTAATCAAATAGATTGGGTTAACTCCATTGAAGCGTAGAGACTGTGTAGGTCCATCTCCATAAGTGGTAGCAGAACGCACTTGTGGATAGCTTGAGTTGCTTGAAATTTTATACCAACAAGAAGGTATCACACCACTACCAGGGGTTTCGTCCTCAAAATCTTCTAAGAAACCATAGTTGATAAGTCCGCAAGCAGTTCTCAGAATAATTGGTTCTGACCATAAGCTAAACTCGTTTGTGCCACAAACAGTTCTTACCCAAACCTTATAAGCAGTGTTTACTGTCAAACCGCTTATTGTAAATGGATTATCTGTAGTAGTATGCGTAGTAAGACCATCAGGAGATGTTACTGTCATATCTGATGTGTAAACATACTCCCAAGAAGTCTGAGGAGCCTGAGTGCCTATACCAACAGTGATAGAAGACTCTGTAGAAGCATACTCCAACAGTTCTGAAGGAGATATACAAGCAGGTATTGTATCTACCACAATATCATCAATCAGATAATAATAGTCAAGTCTGCTAACTGCAGTTTCGCCCACATCTCCGTAACGGAATGCTATATAACGATATTCGTCTGTAACGTTGTTTAGAACGTATTGCTTACGAACGTACACTTTATCTGCAACATTAGGTTCAATTGTATCAAGTGCCATAAATGTTGCTGCATCTGATGGGTCAGACATCACTCCAACTACTAGCTTACCACTCTGAGCACCTCTACGGCAAGTCTTGAATTCAAGCTGTCTGGTGCTTAGAGGAACGCTAAACTTAGGAGTGATAGCGTAAAGTGGTTTGCTGCCATCAAGTTTCAATGCCTTTGTTGCTATACCAGACTCTTTCGATACTAGTGGAGCAAATGCATAGTTAGAAACTCTCTTCCAGCAAGATGGATATTCATTTTGTTCAAAGCTGTCAAAATTCTCATTTAGAGATGTAATACCAGCGCAATCTGTGGTGAAAGACGCTGTAGCATACTCGCTATCGCAACCCGCTTTCACTCTTACATCGTAAGCAGTTGCTGCCTGCAGTCCTGTAAGTGTAGCTGTACGAGTAGTAGCATCAACTGTTGCTGTACTCCAAGTATCTGCCGTAGCAACCTTGTATTCAGCAGTCCAAGTAGTCTCTGTACCACCTGCACTCCACGTGAATTTAGCACTATTGTCCTTTACATCTTGGAACTGCACACTGTATGGAGAAGGACAAGCAGGAGCCACTTTTACAGATATGTCGTCTAACATATAAGCTGGATAACTTCCTGTATAGCTGTTATCTCCATATACTGTGAATGCCAAGTGATGATAGCCAGTAGGTACATTATTTAGCTTAACTCTGTAAGTATGCCAATCTGTATCTGTTGGAATAATAGTATCAAGTGGCATATAAGTTGCTTCATTAGCCACATCTTGCATTACTCCTACCACAAACATAGAGCCGTTGTTTATATCAACTCCACGTAGAGAGAAGTCTAGCTGAGCTGTAGCCAACTCTTCTACAAATGGCGGAGTTACCATACCTTGTCTCTGTTTGTCAGATACTGGGAATGCAAAATATAGAGCGTTTGGAGTTTTATCTCCATTATCTGTCAGAATAATAGGATATACCGAATAGCTATCTTTCTTTGTCCAGCATGTAGTTGGAGCTATGTTTGTAGTGTCTGCCAAATCAAAATTCTCTGTCCAACCAAGATTCAATGAGTAGCAACCTGATGTGAAGTTATAGGTTATCCAATCACTCATATCTGTCTCTGAACAAACTGCTCTCAAGCGAACGTTGTAGGCTGTAGAGAAGCGTAGATTTGAAACAGTGCAAACAGGGTTTGTGTTCACGTTGATAGATGTCCATGCGGTATCAGTATTCTCTTTGTACTGGAACTCCCAAGCTGTCTCGTCGCTACCAGCAGTCCAAGTAAACTCTTCGCTACGATTTGCAGGTGTGTTTGCAGATTTAGCTAAGCCTACAGGTATAGGACATGTTGGAAGTGGGTGCAGGTCAATATTATCAATATATACCTCTGCCCCATCATAAGGACTTGACGATGTATTTAAAACTTTGATTGCGATAAAGCGTTTGGTGTCATCTACTTGCGAGAAATTGACTCTCTTTTTTATCCAAGTCTCTTCTTGTGCAGGAAAGTCTGGAGTAATATCAGCCACCAGCTCAAATGTCGCAGTATCTGTAGGAGAAGCCATCACTCCTACCAACACTTGTGCGTCGTTGTATTCATCGAACCTCCAAGCATCTGTAAGATAAACCCAAAGAGTCATCTCACTGCCAGTAAAATCACCTGAGAACTCTGGAGATACAATCATTGTACCATTGTAGCAGTTATAATTATTTTTCTGCGACATAATATACAAAGAGCCACCTATGTTATCTTGTACTTCAGTCTGACTGATTTTTGGAGAATTATTACAAGATATAATATTTTCCCAACAATCTGGCACACCCGGAACTACTCCTTCGTTTGCAAACGACTCTGTCCAGTTTAGAGGGTCTAATAAGTTACAAGCAGTAACAAATGAACCCATAAGATATTGGCTATAGTCTCCGCCTTGGCAGTCAGACTTCACTCTTACATAGTATTTCTTACCTGGCTCTAGCCCAGTAAGCGTATAGCTGAGGTCTGAGGAAACAATGCTTGTAGCATTAGAGAAATCTGCATTCCGAGAATACTCTACCACCCAGCTTGTAGCGTAAGCTAGTTCGTCCCAGCTAACCAATGCTGTAGTCTGAGCAATCTCTGAAAAGGATAAGTTTTCAGGAGCTGTACAAGCTACAGAAGGTAAGTTAACGCCAGAAACACTATCAATCCATACATGAGAGCCGTATTCATCTTGTACTTGGAAAGCAATATAAATATGCTGACCTACAAACTGTGATAAATTTAAAGTCTTTTTTGTATAAGAATTGGACGGGATATCACTTGTACCAGTCTCATAAGTAGCAAGTGTTGTAGTAAAGCTTGCTGTATCTGCCGAAGTTGTAGATACTCTTACTTTCAACTTTGTATTTTCATAATTCTGTCCATTCACATAAAATGAAAGGCTCTGACCTGTAGCAGGCTGTAGCATTGGAGTAATCAGCCAGTTCTCATGTCCACCAGAAACATACTCTACGCATGCACTGCCTATACCAATAACTCTGTCTGTTGCTCTTTTCCACTGCTTACTGCCTCTCACGTTAATTGCAGTCCAACCCTCAGGAGGGAATGCAGTGCTTTCGAATCCCTCGTAGAACATGCCACCTAAAGCCAGCATCGATACCTTGAAGTCATCTATAAAGCAACTCGCCTCAATCCCCGTCTCAGCAATGGTGCTAATAGTTACAGCAGAAGCCGTAGCCTCTGGGTTGAAAATCGCCTGATACTGTACAAAGTCTGTTGCAGTAAGAGGGAATGTGTGTGTGGCTGGAGCGATGCTGATAGTATCAACCTGAGCTCCATAAGTTACGCGTATTTTTGCTCCCTGAGGCGTAGCTGCCGCCCAAGGAACCGCCCTAAAGGCTACACGTACTTTGTCTGTACCAACAGGAGTAAAAGTGCCCGTTGTAAGGCTTCCTGCGGTTGTACCACTACCCAACTTCAATACTCCACCTGCCTGGTATCCCTCACTGATAGCAGTAATGCCATCAGGCATGGTAGCCACGGCTATAGAAGAATTGGTAGAATTATCAATTCCACCTGTAGTGAGGCTTGCGAAGTCTTGAAAGTATGGAATGGCAATCGTACCTTGTGCTTGTATGCCCAATACTGAGCATAGCACAAAAATCAACATTAATGTGGATTTTTTCATACTTTAAAAAATTAATTTATTATTTGTTAATTATATATATTGTCTTTTGAAAAAATACGGTGCAAAGGTAGTAGTTTTAGACGACAATTGCAAATTTAACCTAAAATTTTTATAGCGGAAATTCTAAAAATTGTAATTGGATAATATTTGTTTTTGCCATGTCAAAAAAAAGTGTTACCTTTGCACCCGCTTTTCGAGAAAAAGCAATTTAGGTTTAATTAAAAATGTATTTATACAAAAATGGCAACAAAAATTAGATTGCAGCGTCATGGACGTAAAGGGTATGCCTACTACCACGTTGTTGTAGCAGATAGCAGAGCTCCACGAGATGGACGTTGCATTGAGCGTTTAGGAACTTACAATCCAAACACACACCCTGCTACTATCGACCTTAACTTCGAGAGAGCATTGCATTGGGTGATGGCGGGTGCACAACCTACCGACACAGCAAACACAATTCTCAAGAGAGAGGGAGTGATGCTGAAAAAACACCTTCTTGGTGGAGTAG
This sequence comes from uncultured Paludibacteraceae bacterium, assembly GCA_964345905.1. Taxonomy (GTDB): domain Bacteria; phylum Bacteroidota; class Bacteroidia; order Bacteroidales; family Paludibacteraceae; genus F0058. Next base: position 7,207 of record CAYFSY010000034.1, read on the forward strand.
CAAAAGGAGCTTTCGATGAGGCTACTGCTAACACTAAATTCGAGGCTTGGAAGAAAGAAAAAGAGAACTCTCTGAACAGCCAAGTAGAGAAGGTAAAATCAGACAAGGCTTCTGAGGCTAAAAAGCGCCTTGAGGCAGAGAGAGAAGTAAACAAAGCTAAAGCCGAAGAGCTAGCTAAAAAGCTTGCAGAGGCAAAACTTGCAGAGCAAGAGGCTCAAGCTGCTGAAGCTGCTACCGAAGAAACTACTGAAGAGCAACCTGCAGCAGAGGCTACAGAGGAGGCTCCAAAAGCTGAATAAAAAGAGGCTTTTAAAAGACTAAAATGAATATAACGCAGGCATATAGATTGCTTGCGTTTATTTTTTTTCGAGTCAGTCAAAAAAATCCCCCACAAAACTACTTTTGCAGGGGAAATATTATATAAGCTTTATCTGTACAAACAGTAGTTGGTTATCTACCTGTCCTGCTTGAAGAGCCTCTGCTTGAAGAGCCAGAACCTCTTGATGACGAACCCGAAGATGCTGACGACGAGCTACTACGGCTTGGAGAAGAGCTCCTAACTGTGCCTGAGCCACCGCCACGGCTTGAACTTGATGATGAGCTCCTAACTGTACCCGAACTGCGGCTTGAGCTTGATGACGAGCCCCTTACTGTACCCGAACTGCGGTTTGAGCTTGACGATGAGCCACTTACTCTGCTTGACGATGGCGCTGAGTGTCTATCGTTACTGCTTGAGCCTCTGACAGTTGTGCCTGATTCGCTACGCGTTCTGCTAGAAGACCCTCTAGTAACGGTC
>CAYFSY010000034.1:8012-13017 GCA_964345905.1 uncultured Paludibacteraceae bacterium
CTGAAGATCGAGTGGTAGCTGCGCCTCTATTAGTGCTACGACTAGAAGAGTGGATACTCTCTGACCTTGTACGGCTATTAGATACTCCTCTCTCGTTGACTGCAGACCTACGGCTTGGTGATGTAGATGAGCGTCTTAGCTCCTCTGAGATTTTACTTCTAGTAGTCCCCATGCGGCTTCTCTCTACCAGCCTTCTATTCTCTATATCACGACGATTTGTAACAGTAGAGCTTCTCGATGCGTTGCGGCTAGAAAAGCTGCGTTCAGGATAGCGAGTGTTGTAGTCGCGACGAGACATATTTGTATAAGCTCTTGAATCGCGATAGTGATATCTTGGTTCACGCACATATCTGTAGCTTACATAGTGATACTCACGATAGTATCCACGCAGACGGTAGTGGTAATCGTAGTAACTTACACAGTAGTAAGGTCTGTAATACACTGGGTAGTAGCCCCAATAGTATGGTGAATACCAGCGCACATATCTAGGACCCCAAAACCAGCTATAGATTACTGGTGTATAGATATATACAGGCTCTACAATATAGTTTGAACCATAAATATATGGGTCGCCGATGATTTGTACTACAGCTTTATTTTTCTCTCTACCTACAATCAGAGTAGCCACATCTTGATAAATATCTTTTGCTAAAACAGCTTGAATTATAACAATATGCCTATCCCCGTCAGGCTCTTCTAGGACTCTTAGATAATCCACTTCGCCATCGTAGTTGAGGTCGAGGTTAGAAATTGGATTCTCCCAGTCGTTTATCATCGCCTCAAACTCTTCTAAGTCTTTTGCCTTGCCAAATAGTATGCCAATGGCTTTGAGGTCTAGATGATCGCTAATATCTTCGTTGTTTGCTTCCACTCTTACGGCTTTTTGTGCAAATACACCACCAATGGATAGCATTAGCGCTGCTAATAATAATGTGATTCGAGCTTTCATATCAAATAATTTTTTAAATGGTTAATAACTCTTTTACTACTTAGAATTTTATTTTGGTAGAAAGTTTAATTTAAAATGGATAAATCACAAATTTTCTTTTTTAAGAAACTCTACTACACGGCTGATAGCCTGCCCTCTATGGCTGAGTTTATTTTTTTGCTCCCCGCTCATCTCGGCAAAACTCTGGTTATAACCTTTTGGTTGGAAAACAGAGTCGTAGCCAAACCCCTCTGAGCCTCTACGTTCGTGTAAAATCTCGCCATCTACTATTCCCTCAAACAGATACTCCTTACCCCTAAAACTCAGAGCAATAGCAGTACGAAAGCGAGCATTGCGATTCGTCTCTGCCTCCAGATTGTTCAGCAACTTATCTATATTTCGCTCCGAATCTACAGGCTCGCCTGCATATCGTGCAGAGTGAACGCCTGGCGCACCACCAAGTGCCTCTACCTCAAGTCCAGTATCATCTGCAAAGCAATCTAAAGAGAACTTCTCGGTAACGTACCTCATTTTCACTCTTGCATTGCCCTCGAGGGTTGGTTCATTCTCCTCAATCTCTTCGGTCAGCTCAAGGTCGTTCAGTCCGATCACCTCCACTACCCCACTGAGCATCTGCCTTACTTCACTGAGTTTATGCTCATTGTGGGTAGCAAATACAATTTTTCTCATACCAATGATATTTTATGTAAAAGAGAAATCAGTACTTTCTGAACCAACTGCTGATTTTCAGGCGAATAACACCAAACAGAGCCTCAGAGAATATGCCTCCGCTCATCTTAGACACGCCAAGTTCGCGGTTTACAAAGATGATAGGCACCTCCTTGATTTTGAAGCCATATTTGTAGCTTGTAAACTTCATCTCGATTTGGAAAGCGTAGCCTTTGAACTTAATCTTATCGAACTCAAAACGCTCAAGCACCTTGCGGGTGTAGCACACAAAACCAGCTGTGGTATCTTTCACCTTAAGTCCTGTAATAATGCGGACATAGATAGAGGCGAAGTACGACATCAGGATTCGTCCGATTGGCCAATTCACCACGCTGACCAAATTATTCACATATCGCGAACCTACCGCTACATCAGCCTCGCCACTGTGGCAAGCCTCGTAGAGATTTAGCAGGTCTTTTGGTGGATGCGAGAAGTCCGCATCCATCTCGAATATATACTGATAATCACGCTCAAGGCTCCACTTAAAGCCTGCAATATAAGCTGTGCCTAAGCCTTGCTTGCCAGAGCGTTCTACTATGTGTAGGCGTTCAGGGAACTCCTTTTGCAGGTTTTTTACAATCTGAGCTGTGCCGTCTGGCGAACCGTCGTCTATGATTAGTACATCAAACTGATGTGGCAAACCAAACACCGCACGAATGATGTTTTCTACATTCTCTTTTTCGTTGTAAGTTGGGATAATTACTAATGAATCACTCATAACTTTTTAATTTTTTACTGTTGATAAATAAAACGAGCTTTGTCCTTGTGAACAAAACTTTTAGCAAAGTTAGACATAAATTTTCAATTTTGCAATTTATTCAACAAAAATATCATTGTTTTGCCCACACTGCTCCAACATCTCTTTTATATGTCTTTCAGAAAAGTCTGCGTTCCTTAGAGTGTATTGTGCATCAAAGGTATTTTTATCATTCATTTTCACTTTTTGCCTATTCAAATACTCATCTAACGAGCAAATCACTTTTGCAGGCACTCCAACTGCAACAGAATTTGTGGGAATAGAGCTTTTTACCACACTTCCGGCTCCTATAACTACTCTATCGCCGATAGTAACACCCGGTAAAATAATAGTGCCAGCACCTATAAACACCTCACTACCAATCGTAACATTAGCCACTCTGGTATGATTCAAAAACAATTTAGTGCTGGCATCATGCGCCAGTATGTGCACACGTGGAGCCAAAATCACATTACTACCTATTTCAATATGCCAACAGTGCGAAGGGTCTATTATGACCTCCCCCATAATTGTTACATTGTTTCCAATCTTCAAGCCTCTCTTTTTCAGCTTTTCAATAGATTGAACACCACGTATTTTGTTTAGGAAATGTTTTATAAGTTTCATCTTAAAATTTGTTTTAGAAAATGTCTCAATAGGAAATTTAGCTTATAGAAGCTTATAGGTAGAGTGTGCTTCATTCTCTCATTTAAACTCAAGTTTGAAAAATTTACCTTCGCAATCTCTCTATTATATTCTTTTTTATATGCACCTTGCAATCTATATCTAAAAAGAGTATAAACACGTAGCTTGTCTAATAGTAGCTTTAGACCTGCATTTTGGTTTTCATACTCACTTAGGTAGTCTAAATTGAATATAAAATGAATCTCTGGCTCATATATTTTATCATGAATTACTCCCCTACTCTGCTGCTCCACATCTTGGTTGTAATAAGCCAATGGCTTATTCAAAAAAGCAACAGGATGCTTCAATGCAATACGTACCCATAAATCAAAATCTTCACCTAACTTTAGGTTTGGCTTAAAACCATTTTCCTCATCAAACACTTTCTTCGGTATGCAAACAGAAATAGATGTTAATGGCATGCATAGCGTTTTGGCATATACTTTGCAATAGTCGATTATGCCATCCTCAAGCCCTTCTGACACCCCTACGGGTACTATACGGTTGTTGCCATTTTTCACGATATAGTAGTTTGTGCCGTATATGCCTGCGTCAGGATATTCATTTATCAATCGTTGCATTTCTGCTAAAAACAAATTATCCCACCAGTCGTCGGCATCAAGAAAACAAATGTAGGGATACTTAGCAAGCTTTACCCCGTTGTTACGAGCTGTAGAAACCCCTGCATTATCCTGTGTAATAACTTTTAAACGGCTGTCGGTAAACTTGCATACCTCCTCCAAAGAGTTATCGCTACTACCGTCATCGACGACTATTAGCTCAAACTCTCGAAAAGTCTGATTCAGCACACTATCGATAGCCTTTGCCACATAAGGTGCTTTATTATATAGTGGGATGATGATTGAAAACATAATTATCTATTTTTCAATAATCTTTTTCTTGACAATCTCTCTATCTTCAAATAAAATTTAAACAAGGCTGGATGTAATCTTATTAATGTATATATCCTTTTGTGTCTAGGATATATACTTACAGTTTTGAAACTATCCCAATTTATCAAGTTTTTTACTTCCCTAAAATCATTATTCAAAATATTGGATTGAGGAGGCATATACGCAAAAAAATATCTGCCTGATATCCCTCTATATAGAGCTGACTTGTCTAAATCATTTTTAGGAATAAAGAATTCAGAAAGCTTATTGGCTATGATAATCATATCGAACACATGTTTTTTTGAAGGCGTTTGACTTATACTTCCTTCCCTTACTCGATAAATGTAGAGTGTATCAGGGATAACTTTTACTTTATCTGCGTAGTAACAAACTAGTGGCATAAATAAATTATCTTCATGGTAGAGTCCCGGTTCAAAAAACAAATTGTTTTTTAGTATAAAATCACGTTGAAAAATTCGTGACATAACACAAAGAAAATGAATTTTACTGTTTACTAGAGAGTACTTATTATGATAGTCCCATCCTGTCAGCTCTTCTTCTACGCCACTATCAGCATCTTCCAATATTCTTTTATGGTCAAAATACTTACGTCCGTTAAAACATATAAAATCTTCGCCATTGATATACTTAGATAAAACTTCCAACGAATTCCTCTCTATCCAGTCATCGCTATCTATAAACCAAATATAATCCCCCTTTGCCTGTCGTATGCCTGTATTTCTTGCTTCGCTTGGTCCTTTGTTCTCTTGTGAGATTATAGTCAGATTATCTGCTTTTTTTTCATACTCTTCTAGAATAGCTAAACTCTGATCTGTGCTTCCGTCATTAATACATATTACTTCATAATAGTCCTGATAGGTCTGATTAAGAACTGAATCAAGACAATCAGACAAATACTTTTCGACGTTATAAACAGGTATAATAATTGAAAATTTTGGTAACATCTTATGATAATAATTATTGGTTCAAGATAACTTTAGAGGATTTTTCCTCAAAATTTTCAGCAAAGTTACA
>CAYFSY010000035.1:0-3579 GCA_964345905.1 uncultured Paludibacteraceae bacterium
TATCTCGTCTAACTTGTAAAAGCCACTTGGTACACCCGTGATTTTAGAGTCGCTCTTTGATGCCTCTTCTATTCGCTCCAATACCGCTCCCGTAATACTCCCTATCGGCATTACGTCCCTTTTGTGCTTCGTCTGAGTGATCTCAAATATTTTTCCCTCAGCCTCGCCAAGTAGCTCTTCGATGTTTGTGGTAGGGTCGAAAGCATCTTTTTGTATCTCGCTTGAAGCGAGTATTAGGCGTCGAGCCTGATATTTTTCGGCTATGACACTTGCATGCGACTCTATATGAGCAGTTGTGGCTATATTGACAGTCAGGCGGCTGATTTCTGTCTCTCCTCCTACTTCATCTAAATGTTCGTTCTTTTTGAGCTGTTCTACTACGGTCAGGATGTCTATAGCCTTGTTATTCAGTGCTAAAAACCTTATTGCCTCGAATATCTTTTGGTTCTTTGGTTCATAAAAATACTCTCCAGAGAGTAGTGTTTCGCTGATACGCCCAAATGCATCAGATTCCAACATCAACGCACCCAGCACAGCCTCCTCGAAGTCAACAGCTTGTGGTGGCATCTTGCCAAAATCTGGGAACTCCTCGAAAGCGGGTCTCTTTTTGCGTCTGCTTGTAGATTTCTTATTATCCATATTTATACAATTTTCAGAACTGCGAAATTATAAATTTATAGTATTAGTTTTTGAACAATTTATAAACAACAAATGGCACAATGTGGATATTAAAACAAAAGAGCTTTGTCTTTTTTATTGTTGACAAAACTCTTTTCTGTACTGTGGTCCCACTTGGACTTGAACCAAGGACCCCCTGATTATGAGTCAGGTGCTACTAACCAACTGAGCTATAGGACCAGTCTCTTTTTGAGTGTGCAAAGGTAATACTTTTTTTTGTAACAGCAAAAAAAAAGTGCTTTGTATAGGAAAAAATAGTTGAAAATTTGGGATTGTGGTTTCTCGTATCTCTACTGCAAGTACTCTTTTTGTTTGTACTTAGGGAGTTTTTTTATTACCTCTCCGACAGAGTGATTTATCCACTCTTTTAGCTCTGAATCAGGCATTTCGCCTGTTAGCATGATTGTGTTCCAGTGGGTTTTGTTCATGTGGAAGGCAGGAATTACACAGTTGTATCGGTCGCGGAGCTCTACTGCGAGTTCTGGGTCGCATTTCAGCGCTATTGCTGGTTCTGGAGCATCTAGCGGTATTAGTGCAAATATTTTACCACAGACTTTGAACACGAGGGTAACGTCGTCGAAGGGCGTTGAGGCTTCTGCGCCTTTTATCTCAAGGCAAAAGTTGTAGAGGCTTTCGATATCCATATGCCTAAAGGATTATGGTAGTGTATTATTGATTTTGTTTGTCTTTTATAGTTTTGAAAAGTTCAGAGGCAAATACAAATTCACTCAGAGTTTCGTTCTGGTCTGTAAAGACTGTCTCTTTTGAACCCTGCCAAGCAAGTCTTCCTTTGCTGATGAGGATTATGTTAGCTCCGATTTCCATTACCGAGTTCATATCATGAGTGTTGATGATTGTCGTTATTTGGAATTCGTGTGTGATCTCTTCGATAAGCTTATCTATAAGTATGGCTGTAACAGGGTCTAAGCCTGAATTTGGTTCGTCACAGAAAAGGTACTTTGGCTGTAAGGCTATGGCTCTTGCTATGGCTACGCGTTTTTGCATTCCACCACTAATCTCTGATGGGTAGAGGTTGTACGACTGTGGTTTTAGGTCAACCCTTTGTAAGCAAAATTCAGCGCGTTCTCGTATCTCATCAGGTTTTTTCCCAGAAAACATATTTAGTGGAAACATTACATTTTCTAGAACCGTCTGCGAATCGAATAGAGCAGAGCCTTGGAATAGCATGCCAATCTCTTTGCGGAGATTCGTTTTCTCTTTTGCAGACATGTCTCCGATGTTTCGTCCGTCGTATAAAATCTCTCCTTGGTCAACATTGTAGAGTCCGATAATGCTTTTCATCAAGACAGTCTTGCCGCTTCCGCTCTGTCCGATGATTTGATTAATTTTCCCTGTATGAAATGTGGCAGTAATATCATCTAAAACACTTTTGCCATCGAAGGACTTGCTTACCCTCTTAACCTCTATCATTTTTGTATGAGTGTTTTTTTTTAATTCTTATCGAATAGCGATTTTACAAACTCCTCTTTATTGAATAGCTGTAAGTCGTTTATGCCTTCGCCAAGGCCAATATATTTCACAGGAATCTGCATCTGGTCTGATATTCCAATGACTACACCGCCTCGTGCTGTTCCGTCTAGTTTGGTGATAGCCAGAGCTGTAACCTGCGTTGCTTGAGAGAATTGGCGTGCTTGCTCGTAGGCATTTTGTCCAGTAGAACCGTCTAAGACAAGTAGCACCTCTGTTGCTGCCTCTGGTGTTACCTTGCTGATTACACCACGTATTTTGGTTAGCTCGTTCATTAGGTTTACCTTGTTGTGAAGCCTACCTGCTGTATCTATTATTACTACGTCTGCGTTGTTTGCTTTGGCAGACGAAAGCGTGTCAAAAGCTACAGATGCAGGGTCTGCTCCCATTTGGTGTTTTATTACAGGTACTCCGACTCTTTCGCCCCACACCATTAGTTGGTCAATTGCCGCTGCACGGAATGTGTCTGCAGCTCCAAGATATACGCTGTTTCCCGCTTGCTTGAATTGATTTGCTAGCTTGCCGATTGTGGTGGTTTTTCCTACACCGTTTACCCCCACTACGAGTATAACGTAAGGCTTAGAAGGCAGCTCTGTAAAAGATGAGTTGCCATCATCACTATTTTGCTCTGCTAGTAGCGCTATTATTTCCTGGTATAGAACATCGTACAGCTCGTCGGTAGAAACGTATTTGTCACGGGCAATACGCGCCTCAAGCCTTTCGATGATCTTAATAGTGGTCTCTACTCCAACGTCAGATGTAATTAGAGCCTCCTCGATATTGTCGAGTATCTCGTCGTCGACTTTAGACTTGCCACTAATAGCACGAGATATCTTACTGAAAATAGATGTTTTGGTCTTATCCAATCCAGTATCTAGAACCTCTTTCTCTTTTTTTGAAAACAGTTTACCGAAAAATGACATACTTTAATACTTTTTAGCAGTTTGACAAAACTAGTTTTTTTTAACTTGCAAAGTTACGAAAAAAAAATGATTTTACTCTATTTCGGTCTTTTTTAATGCAGTTTGCACTCTATTACAGAAAAATTTTATAATTTTGGGAAATAAATTTTTAGAATAATTTTTTTATCACAATGGGTTACAACAAAAAACAACTCAACAGAATAAAGACATTAAACAAGAAAATACGTGTTCATAAAGAGGGTCGGACTATTCTTACCGCGCTGTTTATTGTGCTTTTGGCAGTAAATCTTTTCTTTCATTTCAAAAATCCAATGGGTTTGGCGTTTGCTATCAATTTGGTGGTGTCTGTGGCTGCATTTGGCTTCTTTCTCTACTTTTTTCGCAATCCAAAGAGGGAGCTTGAAATCACGGATGAGTCGCTGATAGTAGCACCTGCTGACGGTCGCATCGTAGTAATCGAGGAGGTAGAGGAGCATGAGTATTTCGAAGG
>CAYFSY010000035.1:3589-5778 GCA_964345905.1 uncultured Paludibacteraceae bacterium
GATGATGCAGATTTCGATTTTCATGTCTGTGCTAAATGTTCACGCCAATTGGTATCCTATAAATGGTAAGGTTTTATTCTCTAAGCACCATCCTGGTAGGCATCAGGCAGCGTATCTGCCAAAATCGAGTCATGAAAACGAGCGTTCTACTGTAGTGATTGAGGCAGAGAGTGGACAGAAAATATTGTTGAGGCAAGTTGCAGGTGCTTTGGCTCGTCGTATAGTAACCTATGCTAAGGTGGGTAAGGGTGCAGAGTTGAACCACCATCTGGGATTTATTAAATTTGGTTCTCGCGTGGATCTGTATATTCCAGTGGAATCTGACGTCTTTGTTGCTATGGGTGAAAAAACCAAAGGCAACGAAACCATTATAGCAAGGCTACCTGATTTAGTATAAAAAACTTCTTTTTAAGCAGTATGAAAATATTTCGTTTATGTCTTTTTTCAGTTATTGTAGTTTTAGCGCTTCAAGGCTGCAAAGTTAAGGATAAGGTTACTCAGAACCTTAATCATCCTTTTGGAATGTGCCACTACGATGGTGGTATTCTGGTTTCGAACCTTGGAGGTAAGTCTGTAGATTATTTTTCTAAGGCACCTAAAGGATTTATAACTCACTATAAAAACGGGAAAAATCGAGTAGTAGTGGAGCCAAACGGTGTGCTTTTTGCTCCAAAAGGCTTGGCTGTAAAAGACGACTTCCTTTTTGTAGCTGACTTGGGTAAGGTTGTAGTATTTGACCTAAAGCAGGAGGCAAAGCTGATAGATCAGGTAAAGATGCCTCAGCAAGATGCTTTTGTCTCAGATGTTTTGGTCCTTGGCGGTACTCTGTTTATTACTGTGACAAACTACAATAAAATTTATGTTCTAAATATAGAAAATCCGTTAAAAATAGACCACACCTCTCTTCTTGAATATCTAGAAATGCCGTATCCGTCTACTATCAGAGCAGCTTCTGAGTACGTATTTGTAAATTCAAACTCGTTTGATGGTACACCGTATGAGGATAAAATTATTCATATCATAGACAATTTATTGAGTCCTTCATTGAGGCCGATACTGCACGATGAAGGAGATTATCAGGGAATGGAGTTCTCGCCAGAAGGTACTAGAATGATTTTTTCTAATCAGGAGCGTCGAGGCGAAATAGGTAATGTAGTCTTTGAAAATGGTGAGTGTACTTACGAAAAAGTAGGAGAGAGCGATGCTATTTTTTCATCTTTATTGATGTTTGATAATAAGCTATATATCTGTGATCTGGAGAATAGTGAGATCCTTATCAAAGAGATAATAGAGATAGACGGATTCCCAACTATTATCAAAAGTAAAAATAAGAAATAATCTTTAAACGCTGAATTTGGAATATGTTTATCAAGGTAAATGCTGCAACAGTACAGGGAATTGATGCCACTATGATTGATGTGGAGTGTAATCTTACGGGGAGCACAAAGTATATGCTCGTGGGGTTGCCAGATAATGCTGTGAAAGAGAGCCTTGAACGTATTTTTTCTGCGATAAAACATAATGGCATTCCTTTCCCACGTAGAATGTGCGTTATCAACCTTGCTCCTGCTGATATCCGTAAAGAGGGGTCAGCTTACGATTTGCCAATTGCTGTTGGTATCTTGGCTGCAAATGAGTTGATTGAGGCTGAGCTAATTGATGATTTTGTGCTTATGGGCGAACTTTCGCTTGATGGCTCGCTCAGACCAATTAAAGGAGCTTTGCCTATTGCTATTCTAGCTCGTGAACTCGGTTTTAGAGGTTTTATCCTGCCAAAAGAGAACGCCTGTGAGGCGGCTGTGGTAAACGACCTTGAGGTTTATGGCGTGGATAATATTAGTGATGTTGTTGACTTCCTGAATGGAAAAAAGGAGCTGGAAAAGACCGCAGTCAATACGCGTGAACTCTTCTTTGCAAATATCAATAAATTTGACATAGACTTCTCTGACGTCAAGGGACAAGAGGGTGTGAAGCGTGCTTTGGAGGTAGCTGCAGCTGGTGGCCACAACCTTATAATGATAGGACCACCCGGAGCTGGTAAGTCTATGATGGCAAAACGCTTGCCGTCGATATTGCCACCGCTCACTCTACGAGAGGCTTTGGAAACGACAAAGATACACTCTGTGGCGGGTAAAATAAACGGAGGCTACTCGCTGATTTCGCAGCGTCCATTCCGTTCGCCACACCAC
>CAYFSY010000035.1:5788-8274 GCA_964345905.1 uncultured Paludibacteraceae bacterium
CAGACGTGGCATTGGTAGGTGGAGGCACTTTCCCGCAACCGGGTGAAATATCTTTGGCACACAACGGTGTGCTTTTCCTCGACGAACTGCCAGAGTTTAAGCGGACAGTCCTCGAAGTTATGCGACAGCCATTGGAGGATAGGCGTATTACTATCTCGCGTGCTAAATTTACCACCGAATATCCTGCGAGTTTTATGCTTGTAGCATCAATGAATCCTTGTCCATGTGGATATTACAACCATCCAGATAAGCCTTGCTTATGTCCACCTGCTGCTGTTCAGCGCTATTTGAGTAGAATTTCAGGACCTCTGCTCGACAGGATCGATATGCACATAGAGATAGTGCCAGTGCCGTTTGAGAAGCTTGCAGAGATGAAAACCTCAGAGAGTAGTGAGGAGATAAGGCGACGAGTAATAAATGCAAGACAGATTCAACAGCAGCGCTTTGAGAAGCACGAGGGAGTGCACTGTAATGCTCAAATGTCGTCTAAGATGTTGCAGAAATACGCTACGCTTAACGAAGAGTGTCAGCAACTTCTGCGTATGGCTATGCAGAGAATGAACTTTTCGGCTCGTGCTTACGATCGCATTTTGAAGGTGGCTCGCACCATTGCAGACCTCGATTCCTCTGAAAACATCGAGGCTAACCATATAGCTGAGGCTATCAACTACAGAAATCTAGATCGTGAGGGTTGGGCAGGCTGATTTATAGCTTTGCAACTACTCCAATCCTTTGGTGATAGCTTGCCATAGGTTATCTGTTGGTGGCTCTGCTACAATTTTTATATTTTCTTTGCTTACAGGGTGGATAAACTCTACGCTACGTGCATGGAGTGAAATACCTCCGTCTGGATTTGAGCGTTTGGCTCCGTACTTAAGGTCACCTTTGATAGGACTCCCTGCTTTGGCAAGCTGGCAACGAATCTGGTGGTGACGTCCGGTGTGTAACTCTATCTCCATAAGCGTATAGCGCTCAGAGTTTGTTATGGTTTTGTATGATAAGCTAGCTAGTTTTGAATTTGGCGTTTCGGTGTCGTAGGCATAAGATTTATTCTGCTTCTGATTTCGAACCAAATAGTTCTCTAGTGTACCTTCGGGTTCAGCTGGTGGATTGGCTACAATTGCCCAATATTTCTTCTTAATCTCTTGTTTGCGAAGCATCTCATTTAGGCGAGTCAGAGCTTTAGAAGTTTTAGCAAAAACTACTACGCCAGATACAGGACGATCTAGTCTGTGTACTACACCGCAGAAGACATTGCCGGGTTTAGCATAGGCCTCTTTTAGGTACTCTTTAAGTTGTTCTACTAGTGGTTTGTCGCCGGTTTTATCGCCCTGCACAATTTCTGAAACTGCTTTATTTAAGGCAATTATGTGATTATCCTCGTATATGATTTGCATTTTTTCTTGAAAATTTTTGGCAAAGATAGTGATTTTTTATGTAGTAGTAGATTTTTTTAATTTGATGAATTGATATTTGAGTATAGCCCAGGAAAAAATCTTATAAAAATAAAATCAGCACTTTTTTATCTACTTGCTCTCTACACAAACATCAATTAAACAACTCAATGACTCAATTAACAATTGCAAAAATCAAAATTTATGATTAATTTTGCTGAAATTTTGGAGTTGTTACTCTAATTTTATAAATGGAACCAAAAAGTATTGTATAAATGATTAGTTTTGATAATATTACAAAGAAAAATCTAAAGTATGAGCTTATGTATAAGTATGTGAATCTTGCTCATAACTTGATTTTTTATCGCAAATTTCAGATAGAAAATAGGGAAAATATTCCACAAGGTAAGCCTGTGGTGGCTATATGCAACCACCAAAATGGTCTTTCGGATGCTTTGGCTATCCTATTTTCATTTAGAAAAGATGGCAGGCGACCTGTGTTTATAGCTCGTGCCGATATCTTCCGTAAGGAGCTTTGGGCAAAACTGCTACGTTTTCTGCGTATTATGCCAGCTTTCCGTAAACAGGATATGTGGGCTGGTAGTGGCGATGTTAGTGAAAATGAAAAAGTATTCGATGTGGCTGCAAAAGTCTTAGCCGAAGAGAACAACGTTGTGTGCCTATTCCCAGAGGCGGGGCACCAAGACCGCCATACGCTTGGTACATTCAAAAAAGGGTTTGCGCGCATCGCATTCAAGGCGGCAGAGAAGGCAGAGTTCAAGAAGCCTATCTACATCCTGCCGATGGGCAACCACTATTCGAACTACTTCTCTTTCCAGTCTGACCTTCTGATAAACATCGGCGAGCCGTTTGAGTTCTCAGACCTCTACGAGATTTACCAAGAGCACCCCGAGAGGGCTCAAAAGTTGCTGGCAGACCGCGCCAGACCAAAGGTGGAGGAGCTGATGCTCAACATCAAAGATCTAGAACACTACGACGAATACTACATGCTCTCGGAGGTTTATGTCCGCAAACAGATACACCACGAAGGCGGCAAGACAGAGGACTTCAAGACTCAGTTCTCAGCCAAAA
>CAYFSY010000035.1:8284-12467 GCA_964345905.1 uncultured Paludibacteraceae bacterium
TTTGGCTAAAAAGAAGATCGTAGCAGAGGAAGAGAGGCTCGAGGAGCAGAAGCCAGAGCGGTTCCAAAAACTGATGAAAAAGAGCTATCGCTATGTGCGTCTGCTCGAAAAGCTACACCTACGCGACTGGATTTTTCGCAACAAAATATCCTTTGGCGGCACTATGCTGAGGCTTCTACTTGGTGTATTGATACTGCCACTGGTGCTGTTTGGCTTTGTGGTAAATTTTATCCCATTCAACGCCAGCACCCTCATTACTCGCAAGATAAAAGACCAGATGCTACACTCATCGTTCCACTTCGCTGTGGGTACCTTGGTAGCGTTTCCGCTCTGGTACCTTATCTGCTTCCTCGTGCTGCTGATATTTGTAGAGTGGTGGGTGGCGTTGATATACATTGCTCTGTTGCCACTAAGTCTGATAATCTACTTCAAAGGTAAAGTACTTTGGCTAAAGCTCTACAACCGACTTCGTTGCTTTCAGCTTTGGTTCAAAGGCAATCGCTTTTTCCGCGAAGCTACAGAGCTGAGAAAGGCTTTGGTAAAAGAGATGGACGATATTATGCAAAATAAAAAATAAATTATAAATCAAATAAGTAAACATTTTATGCGAAAAATTTCATTATTGGTAGTTATGGCAATAACTCTTTTTGCTTGCGGTAAAAAGCAAGTACAACAGCAGCCGGATATTCAGTATCCGCAGACTGCTACAGTGGATTCGTTCCACGTATATTTTGGCGACACAGTAGCTGACCCATACGCTTGGTTGGAAAACGACACTTCAGCCGAGACATTGGCTTGGGTGGAGGCACAGAACAAGGTTACACAGGGTTACCTCTCGCAAATCCCATTCCGCGACCAACTAAAAAAGCGTTTGACAGAGCTTGCAGATTACGAGAAAATCGGCACACCATTTGTGCACAAAGGCAAGTACTATTTCTTTAAAAACGACGGCTTGCAGAACCAGAGCGTTCTCTATGTAAAAAGCTCTCTCGACGGCGAAGCAAGTGTGCTCTTAGACCCCAATAAACTTTCAGATGACGGCACTGTGGCTCTAAAGAGCATCGACTTCTCGCGTGACGGGAAGTATATGTCTTACGCTATCTCTCGTTCGGGTAGCGACTGGGAGGAGATTTTTGTAATGGATTTGGCTACAAAGCAACTTACAAAAGACCACATCGAATGGGCTAAATTTTCGTCTCTTTCATGGCAAGGCAATGGCTTCTACTATTCAGCCTACGACTCGCCTGCAAAGGGTAAGGAGTTCTCAAACGTGAACGAATATCACAAGATTTACTACCACGAAATCGGCACAGCACAATCTAAAGACAAACTTTTCTACGAAAATAAGAACTTCCCAAAACGCTTCTACCACTCAAGCGTTCCAGACGAGGAGCGTGCTATCTTTGTGTATGAGGGCGGTGCAAACAATGGTAATAGACTTTTTGTAAAGGATTTGGTTAAGAAAAATGCACAAATAGAGGAAATTGCCTCTGACGACAAGTTTGAATACGCTGTAATTGAGATGATTGGCGATGAGTTCTATGTGCTGACAAACTACAACGCACCAAAATATCGTTTGATGAAAGGTAATATCCAAAATCCAAACGTTGCGAATTGGGTTGACCTGATTCCAGAGGGCGAAAACGTGTTGCTTTCAGCAGGCTTTACAAACGGCAAGATGATTGTTAGCTACGACAAAGACGCTGCAATCCACTCGTTTGTTTACTCTACAGCAGGCAAGATGGAGCGTGAGATTGAGTTCCCAACCTACGGCACAGCATCTTTCAGCTACGACAAGGAGGAGAAAGAGATTTTCTACTCATTCACTTCATTTACCTACCCTGCAACGATATTCAAATATGATATTGCAACAAACAAATCTGAAAAGTATATCGAGCCAACTGTAAAATTCAATCCAGAGCAATATACAACCGAGCAGATTTTCTATACATCTAAAGACGGCACAAGAGTTCCAATGTTCTTGGTTTACAAAAACGGATTGCAGAAAAATGGCAAAAACCCAACTCTGCTCTACGGCTACGGAGGCTTCAACGTAACTTATCGTCCTTCGTTCTCTACATACCGCTTGCCTTTCCTTGAGAATGGCGGAATATACGTGTTGGCAAACATACGTGGAGGTGGCGAATATGGCGAGGAGTGGCACATAGCAGGCACCAAGATGAACAAGCAAAACGTGTTTGACGACTTCATCGCCGCTGCAGAATATCTTATAAAAGAGAAATTCACGTCGTCAGAGAAACTTGCTATCATCGGCGGTTCAAACGGCGGATTGCTCGTAGGTGCTGTTACAAACCAACGTCCAGAGCTGTTCAAGGTGGCTATTCCTGAGGTTGGTGTGATGGATATGCTTCGTTATCACCTCTTTACAATCGGTTGGAACTGGGCTTCAGACTACGGCAGAAGCGACGACTCAAAAGAGATGTATGAGTATCTGAAGGCTTACTCGCCTCTGCACAACATCAAAAATGACGGCACGCCATACCCTGCTATCATGGTTACCACAGCCGACCACGACGACCGCGTTGTGCCAGCACACTCGTTCAAGTACGCTGCTCAGTTGCAAGCCTCAAACACAGGCTCTGCTCCTAAGCTTATCCGTATCGACACCAAAGCAGGTCACGGCGGTGGCAAACCAATCGCCAAGGTTATCGACGAGGAGACAGACATCTATTCGTTCATTATGTGGAACCTCGGAGTGGATTATAAATGAATTGAGAAATTTAGAAATGTAGGAATGTAGGAATTAACTGCATTCCTTTTTTCTTTGCGACCCTTGCGGTAAAACAATTCTTTTTGAACCATTAAGGCATTAAGAACATTAAGACCCGCAAATTCCTACATTACACAATTATAAATAATCACAGTCATCATACAAATCATACAAATCACAGTTCAGACAACAAAAAAAACACTAACTTTGTAGTCGGGGATTTTAGACTAATAATTAAAAAAGCTGCTCATAATATGGAAAGAATAGTTGTTGAACTGACTGGTAGAGACCGACAGATGCTGAAAGATGATAGGCGTGTAGGCTTTGTGTTTTTCGCAATAATTATATCGTTTGGTGCTCTTTTTAATCTATCCTATTTCGTTTTGAATATAGCAGAGAGAGATTGCATGATAATTACTCTGATAGATTTAGGAGTTGTGCTATTGGCGTGTACGGTTTATTATCTTGTAAATAGAAAAACTAATCGCGACTTGAAGTGCAACACAAAGGGGCTCATCAAAAAACGTGTAGAACGCAAGAGTGAAGAGATAGACTACGAGGCGGGGAGCGGAACTCTATATGTCCCCGTATTAGGAGATCTATTCCCAAAACTATGGGGAGATAAAATGCGAGAATTGCCTAAATACTACATTTTTACAGACTATGCTAAATATTAGACAGACAAAGAGATGTACGACAAAATTGAGGTAAATGACGAAGTCTATATCCATTTCGCAGAGCATAGCGGAATGTTTCTAGCTGTATCTAAAGAAATCTAAGCCATATTGATATAACAAAATGATTAAGGACAAGCCTGCAGGTTTGTCCTTTTGTATTATATGTTTTTAGTAGGATGGTGTTTTCTTGCGTATTTTTTTTTCAAAAAAAATAATCTTGTTAATTGCGGGTTTTACCTATAACCATTTTAATTTATAAATTATTGATTTATATGAATTTATAATTTTATATTGCGGGTTTTACCTATGTGTTATTGCGGGTTTTACCTATATTAGAGCAAAATATCATCGGAAAATATTTTTGAAGATATATTGTTATTACAAAATTTATAGTTATCTTTGCATTCGAATTTATCATCAATTTATTAATTTAAAAAAACACCAGTTTATGAAATCAAAATTTAACATTTGGAACATTGCATTTATTAATTTAAAAAAACACCAGTTTATGAAATCAAAATTTAACATTTGGAACATTGCATTTATTAATTTAAAAAAACACCAGTTTATGAAATCAAAATTTAACATTTGGAACATTGCATTTATTAATTTAAAAAAACACCAGTTTATGAAATCAAAATTTAACATTTGGAACATTGCATTTATTAATTTAAAAAAACACCAGTTTATGAAATCAAAATTTAACATTTGGAACATTGCATTTATTAATTTAAAAAAACACCAGTTTATGAAATCAAAATTTAACATTTGGAAC
>CAYFSY010000036.1:0-7427 GCA_964345905.1 uncultured Paludibacteraceae bacterium
AAAAAATTTTGGAAATAGAGATTAGTAATCACAAAAATTATATTTTTATAAAAACAGCTAAAAACCTCTGATAGCCTCAGCAAACGCCAAAACGTCTTGGGGGTTGTCCTCGAAGTGATTGCCGACTACAATGAGGTCTGCACCAGCCTTGCATGCCACTCTCAGAGCCTCCACACTGCGTATGCCTCCGCCGACAATCAGGGGCAGGCTCATCTCTTGGCGAACAAGCCTTATCAGCTCCGCACTGACGGGTTTTTTAGCACCGCTGCCAGCCTCCAGATAAATCGCCTGCATTCCGAGCAGTTCGCCTGCGATAGCTGTGGCTAAAACCTCTTGGTGGTCGCAGATAGACTTTGTATGCGAATACTTCTCTACGTTCGTTTCTGCTCCTGAGCTTACCAATATGTAGCCTGTTGGGATAGCCTCTATGCCTGAACGCTTGATCTGCAACGAGCTACGGACGTGCTGTCCGATGAGGAATTCAGAGTTTCTGCCAGATATAAGCGAGAGCATCAGCATCGCATCTGCCTTTGGGGTAAATTGCGAAGCGTCGCCGATAAATAGCACCACAGGAATATCAGTAGCCGACTTTATCTGCACGACGGTCTCCTCCACCGACGAACGAAGCTGCGAGCCACCCACAAATATCAGGTCTGGCTGAGCCTTTTTCAACTGCTCCAAAAACTCCACAAGCCTGCCGCCGTAGCACTTTTCGGGGTCTATCAGCACAGCAAGCTTTTTCTTTGATGTTTGGCGTATGAGGTCTAAAACTCTACTTTTTTGCATAAAAAAATTCCTTCGCAAATTTTCTACAAAGGTAATAATTTTTTATGGAATGTAGGAATTTAGAAACGAAGCAATTGAGAAATTGTACAAAATATCATCTGAACATTAGACAAAAAACGTTATCTTTGCCATATAAAAAACATCAATCTTTGAATTTATGAGAAAGGAAATATTGACAATCATATTTTTATGTGTATGCAACTACGCATTACCACAAGACTGGGTAAATAGTGTCATCGTTAGAGCTGACAATGATTATGTTTCGTACAAAGATACAATCAGCAAAAGAGAGGCTACGCCGATGCACGTCAAAGAGAAAATCTTGTCGTTTTTTAATACGTTAGAAATTAGCCAAGACGATATGGAGTATCAGCAGAGCAACTCTATTTTCAGGGTTTCGTGCTCTAAAGATGTTGATTTGTAAGTTGTAAAAAACAATCTATTCGGCAGTATATATTACTATTTTTGGGCTTACAGCAAAACGAGCAGAAAAATATGACAGTCCGTATCAAATCTATGGGCAATGGATAGAGAACAATGAAAGTGGTTTTGACACTAAACTCATGACTTCGCCTCTGTTTTCTGTTAATCAAGATTCTAAAAATAGAAGCATAATTTTAAGAGAACGGCTGCACAATGGTAATGTTTTAAATGCAGTAGTTGGGCACTACTTAGAAATAGACGACGATATGAGGTTTGTGGAGATGTTTGATGTGGAAGAGAAGTATCTATACATCAGTCCAGAGATAGACGAAAACGACACCTATATTATTCATAGGGATTACAAATATGGAACGGTTTACTGTAGCTTGTTTATCAATCAAAATAAGGAGCTCGAGATTGGACATTTTGAAATTGATAGCAAGACTAAAACAGCAGAAAACAGAGTAATCCTCAATGCCGACTACGAGCAGTACCTTGTTACAGGACGAAAACTTATTTGTGAATAATTGTATGAATAAAAACGTAAAACACATTGAAGTTATGAAAAAACTAAAATTTGGGTTCATCATTGGGATGCTGTTAGCAGCGAGTTCTTGTGGAAATAAGCAAGAAGTGTATAAAGAGTATTTAATAAGTGATATAAAAAGCTCGATAGCAGATACTTTAAGGTCTGAATCTGCTGAACCCCTCTCGATGTTTGAAGTAATAATAGAGGGTAATATCAATGGAGAAGCTGCTTTGGAGTTTGAAAACGGTTCAGGTAGGGTTAGTAGGATAAATCTGACAGGGAACATCAATCAAACTTATGCGACAGAGTGGTATAGCCAAAAAATGTATTTCAAATATATTCCAATATCTGTAGTAGAGGGAGATAGTTTGAAGTTGAGGTATAGAGTGTATTGAGTCAAAATATTAACATAAAGAGTATCCTTTTAGTGTGGATGTCTATTCCTAATTTCTAAATTATTCAAAAAATCACTACCTTTGCATTTGGATTTTTATGTTAAAAGAATGACTGACCAAAAATATAACTTTTCGATGACGAAAAAGGTATTGCTGCTCTCGGCTGTGCTGCTTCTTACGGCTTGTAGAGTGGTGCCTTTTACTGGCAGGAAGCAACTTTCACTCGTAAAAGAGTCCTCTGTGCTTGCACTGAGCCTTCAGGAGTATAACACATTTATGTCCACCGCCAAAGTCTCTACAGATGCCACAAGTAGAGCGTTGGTGGATAAGGTTGGGCGGAGACTTTCTCAGGCTGTTACTGAGTACTATAGGGCAAACGGAATGGCGGCGGAGTTGAAAAACTTCTCCTGGGAGTTTAATTTGGTGAGCAACAGTGCTGTAAACGCCTTTTGTATGCCGGGCGGTAAGATAGTGGTTTACACAGGTATATTGCCATACACCAGAGACGAAAATGGCTTGGCTGTGGTGCTTGGGCACGAGATAGCTCACGCTCTGGCAAAACACGCTGCCGAACGCATTTCGCAGCGAATTCCTGTCTATATCGGTGCTCTGGGGCTCGACCTCGGGCTGGCTATAGCCAATAAGTCCAACGAGACCCGTCAGCTTGCTCAGAACGTCTTTGGGCTGGGTGCTACGGCGGGTATGATACTGCCATTCTCTCGCAAACACGAACTGGAAGCTGACCGCATCGGACTGATAATAATGGCAATGGCGGGCTACAATCCGAGCCATGCACCTGAGTTTTGGCAACGAATGGCGAGTTCAAAGAAAGCCTCTACCATTGAGTTCCTGAGCACACACCCATCAGATTCAAGGCGAATTGCCGAGATAAAGAAGTATTTGCCTGAGGCGATGAGATATTACAAAAAAAGAGATTAAAAAAAACATTACCATAAAAATGAAAAAACAATATAGTTTGCTGATTATCTTAGCTTTAATCCTTACATCCTGCCACGGCAGAACTGTTTTTAGCGACTTCTCTGAGATAGAGGGACTGACGTGGGAAAAGGGCGAGGAATACGCCTTCAACGTGCATATAGACGACCCTGCGAAGGTTTACGAGCTGTCGCTGCTGATACGGAACAGTGACGACTTCCAAAAGCAGAACCTCTGGCTCAGCATCACCCGCGAGCACAACGGGCAGATAGAGATAGACACGGTAAATGTCTTTCTGATAGACGAAATGGGCAAGTGGCGCGGTTCGGGACTGCGAAACACCTACGACAACAACCTGATTTGGCGCGAAAACTACCACTTCCCAGAGGCTGGCAGCTACGTTTTTCGCTTCCTGCACCTTATGCGAACCGACTCGCTAAAAGGCATCGAGCGGATTGGGCTCGAAGTGATGGAAAAAGAGTAAAGGGGTTCTATTACTTTTTTATCTGCAAAACAACGCTCTGGAAGCTTTGTAGAGCGACCTCTGTCAGTCCATCGCGTTGGAAGCTGAGAGGAAACTTTTTCCCCGAAATCAAATCTTTTGCCTCTACGCTTGGCATATCATCTAAGGCAAGGAAGTCGAGGGCATGGCTTGGGATAAAGAGTTTCAGCTGCTGTGGGTTTTTAGAGAAATTGGCTACTACGAGCAGCAGCTCCCTTTCGTGCTGACGCAGGAATGCAAAGCACCCCTCAGAATTGAAATGTTGGTTTTCGATATTGGCGTAAGTGAGGTCGAAAAACTTACCTTTGCTGATAGCTTTGTTTTTCGCTGCAATCGAAAGGATTTTGCGATAGCTTTTGAGCAGACTTTTCTCCTCTGAAGAAAGCAGCTTTTCGTCGTAGCTACCGCCGTTTATCCACCGAGTGAGCGACGAGGGTTGGCAGTAGTCGAATATTGAACTCCTGCCGTCGAGTCCGCTAAAGCCTTCGGCATCCATACCTCGCTCGCCAAGCTCCTGACCTGCATAAATCATCATCGGGTTGGTGTTCATCAGTGACGAGACAACCAAAGCGGGCAATGCACGGCGTCGGTTTTGTAGGAAAAAGTCTGAGGCAAGTCGCTGTTCGTCGTGGTTTTCGAGGAAGTTGAGCATCTGCGGCTGCAGGTCGCCGAGCGACTGCCAAGAGTGGCTGATGTTTTTAGCAGGCAAACCGCCAGTCATCACGGCTCTGAGCGTGTCGTAGAATCCCACCTTGTCGTAGAGGTAGTCGAAGCCGCCAAACTCAATGTAGCTACGATAGAGAGCGGGGTTGTATATCTCGGCGATGAAAATTACGTTTGGAAAACGCTCCTTTACCCTACTGATAGCGAAGTGCCAAAACTCCACTGGCACCATCTCTGCCATGTCGCAGCGAAATCCCCCAACGCCTTTTTCTGACCAAAAGAGCAGAATGTCGAGCATCTGAAGCCAAGTGCGTGGAATTGGGCTGAAGTGCTTTTGGCAGCCGCCTTGGTAATCGACGCCGTAGTTGAGCTTTACGGTTTCGTACCAGTCGTTGAGGCTGGGCGAGGCGCTGAAGCAGTCGTTGCCGGTAACCTTGGCGGGAAACTCCTCGAACTCGCCGTTTGGCGACTGAAAACGCTCGCCGGGTAGGTAGTAGAAGTTGTTTTGTGGCGAAAAGGCTTGGCTGGTGTCGTCTGCCTCGCCTAAGTCGATGATACCTTGCGGGCGGTTCTGTGAGCGATAGCTACGCGAAACGTGGTTTGGCACAAAGTCTACGATGAGCGAAAGTCCTGCCGAATTTATCCTTTCGAGCATCTGGGCAAACTCACTCTCGCGATCCTTGGGGCTCTCGGCGAGGTCTGGGCAGAGGCTGTAGTAGTCGCGGATAGCGTATGGCGAACCCGCAACGCCTTTTACAATGGCGGGGCTGTCTGCCTCGATGCCGAGCTCCGGATAAGCCGTCTGCGAGGCGTGTTCCACCAAACCCGTAAGCCAAAGGTGCGTTGTGCCGAGCTTTTTTATCGATTGCAAGAAATTGTCGTTGAAAGAGGCGAACTTCCCGCACTGGTTCTGCTCTATGGTGCCGTAGGTGGCATTCTCTCCTCGCTTTAGCGAAAAGTGCCTTGCAAACGCCTGATAGACTATAATCTTACCCATTTACTCCCTAAAAACAATCTATATTTATTTACCAACCGCCTGATAGCCAATATCTTTTCTGTAGAAAAGGTTGTCGCAAAGAACTTTCTGAATCTCTGTCATGGCTTTCTCTCGTGCCTCGTCAAGCGTGTCTGCCATGGCTGTGAGCAACATCACTCTGCCGCCGTTTGTCAGCAGGCGGTCGCCATCTTTTTTCGTTCCCATGTGGTAAACCTCCACATCTGAGACATTTTCTAATCCCTTGATTTCTACGCCTTTCTCGTAAGCATCGGGGTAGCCTTTCGATGCCATTACCACACCGATAGCCGAGCGGGTGTCCCACTCCAAAGCCACTGGCTCGCCTTGGATAACGCTCAGGCAGACCTCGTAGAAGTCGCTCCTGAGGCGAGGCAGCACCACCTCGGTCTCGGGGTCGCCAAAGCGGGCGTTGAACTCGATGACTTTTATCCCCTTGGGGGTCTTTATCAGTCCTCCGTAGAGCACTCCGCAAAAGTCGCACCCCTCGCTTTTCAGAGCCGAAGCGGTACGTTTCATTATATTTTCCAAAGCAAAATCGTAGTCTGCCTGCTCTACAAAAGGCACAGGCGAGTATGCTCCCATGCCGCCAGTGTTTGGTCCTTTGTCGCCGTCGAAGGCACGCTTGTGGTCTTGGGCAACCTGCATTGGCAGCACCATGTCGCCATTTACAAAGCACATAAACGAAAACTCCTGTCCCTCGAGAAACTCCTCTACCACCACGCGAGCATCGCCGTATTTTTTATCGAGAAGCATATCCTTCAGAGCCTGACGAGCCTCAGCGAGCTCCATTGCCACCACCACGCCTTTGCCAGCTGCAAGTCCGTCGTACTTTATCACTATCGGTGCACCCATCTGCTCAACGTAACGCAAAGCCTCGTCGTACCGCTCAAAGACGGCGTAGTCGGCAGTAGGCACACCATATTTCTGCATCAAATCTTTAGCAAACTCCTTGCTCGCCTCGATCTGTGTGGCGAGTTTGGTGGGTCCGAGTATTTTTAAGCCATTTTCTTGGAAAAGGTCAGCTACCCCTGCTGCAAGCGACGCCTCTGGTCCTACTACTGTAAGGTCTATCGAGTTTTCCAGGGCAAACCTTAGCAGGCTCTCGGTGTCGGTATCCTTCACGGGTACACACTCGGCTATCTGGGCAATGCCTGCGTTGCCGGGTGCGGCGTATATTTTTGTAACGTGCTTCGACCGACGCAAAGCCTCACAGATAGCGTGTTCTCTACCTCCTCCTCCTATTACAAGTGCTTTCATTTTCTTATAAATCTACGTTTTAATGCTAATAATTGTTGCAAAATTAAGAAAAATTTGCGTTTTATCTAAAAAAATAGTCCAGCGAGGTGCATAATGTTGCAAAATATGTTGCAAATAAAAAATTAAATTTGTACCTTCGCAGAAGTAGAATTTTTGAAATTGGTCAATTATGGAACAGAGAGAGATAAAAACACCCTACAGGTCGCTCCACTACAGCGATTTAGAGGCAGGCATGCAGCGGTTGGTCGATGAGGCTAAGGCTCAGACCAAAAATTCGTATGCACGCTACTCTAAATTCCACGTGGGGGCGGCGGTATTGCTCGAAAATGGCGAGATTGTAGCGGGCAGCAATCAAGAGAATGTGGCGTATCCATCGGGGTTGTGTGCTGAGCGCACGGCGATGTTTTATGCAAACTCGCGCTATCCTGAGGTAAAGCCTATTGCCATTGCTGTGGCTGCGTTCAACGAAGGCAAGTTTTTAGAACATCCGATAACGCCGTGTGGCGGTTGCCTGCAGGTGCTGCTCGAGAGCGAAAACCGCTTTGGTAGTCCGATAAAGGTGATTCTCTACGGCGAAAAAGAGATTTACGTTATCGAGAAAATTGGGCACATGTTGCCGTTTGCATTTACATCATTCTGACAGAAAATTAAATCCTACAAAAAGATATGAAAAAGCACATTTACCATATAGAGTTTGTACTCCAAGAGTGTCCTGTGGGCAATCTATGGGACTTGATTGCTACGGGGTATGGGCTGGGGCAGTGGTTTGCCGACGATGCCACAAAGACCGACGACGACCAGATAGTGTTTCGCTGGGGCGACCACGAGCAGATAGCAGACATCCGCAACATAAAGCAGGGCGAATATATCCGCCTGCATTGGCAGGACGAACCCGAGAGGCACTACTTCGAGATGCGAATG
>CAYFSY010000036.1:7437-12462 GCA_964345905.1 uncultured Paludibacteraceae bacterium
ATGACAAAGAGTGAACTGACCAATCAGGTAACGCTGAGGATTACAGACTTCGCCACAGAAAAGGAGATGGACGACGAAAAGCAGCTCTGGGAACACTCCATCAGTCAGCTCTGCAGAGTGCTTGGGATTGTGGAATGAGGAAAATATAAGGGCGGAATTTTTTTCCACCCTTACGTTTTTATTTTATAGTTTAACAAATCATTAAACATTACACACTACACATTAAACACAAATTACATTGATATTTTTATCTGCGTAATGACTTTTTTTGTATAGAGCGGAAAGTCGCCATTCATCATCCATTGGTAGTAGCTTGTGTCGCGCTCGAAAGCCTCACGCACTGTCATTCCCTTGTATTTGCCGAAATTGAAGGTCTCTTGCTTTTTGTCGTTGTAGATGATGCGTCCGGCGTAGTCTGCATTCTTGTTGTGGCTCGAGTATTCCGAGAGGAACTCCACAGAATTTTCCAGGTCTGGATACCTCTCGAGCTGAGCTTCGAGAATATCGAAAGTTGCCAAAATATCCGCTTCAGACGAGTGTGCATTTACAAGCTCTTTGTCGCAATAGAAACGGTAGGCAGCAGATAGGTTGCGAGGCTCTTTTTTGTAGAAAAGTATCATCACATCGATAAACTTACGCTTTTTTAGGTCGACATCCACACCTGCACGCAGGAACTCCTCTGCCAGAAGCGGAATGTCGAACTGAGTAGAGTTGTAGCCTGCAAAGTCGCACCCAAGGAACTCTTGAGCGAGGCTCGAGGCAATCTGTTTGAAGGTAGGCTCAGAAGCCACATCCTTGTCGTAGATGCCGTGTATAGCCGAAGCCTGCTCTGGAATAGGCATTTCGGGGTTTACCCTGATGGTTTTCATAGATTTATTGCCGTTTGGCTCCACCTTCAGGTAGGTCAGCTCCACTATTCTGTCACTGCTGATGTTGATACCAGTAGTCTCCAGGTCGATGAAAATAATCGGATTCTTGATGTTCAGTCTCATATCTAATCTCTATTTTTTTATTTAGGGTACAAAGTTAGCTTTTTTTGCTGAATTAAACAATATTTAATGTTTAGCCTATACACCAACACAAAAAAATTATACATCTATCATAAAACATTACATTTTAAGTACTTAATAAAAATTTAATAGTCACAGTATCAAAAAAAAAGATTAACTTTGTAGGCTCATTTTTCACATCTGTGTTTGATGAAAAACTGTAGCAACTATAGAATTACAGAGTGGTTCTGCATGCAATCAAGATGTTTTTAATGATTCAAAATCAAACATATAACATACAGACCTACCTATTATAATAAGTAATAAAATTAAAAAAACACATATTTATAGATTAAACTTATACATTTTATTTATTATGTTAAAAAATCATTTGTTTAAGGCAAGGAATCTTGCGTTATCTATGTTTCTACTATTTTCTGTGACATTCTTACAAGCACAGACAGCAGCAGACTACAAGATTACTACTACTGTAACACATGCTACATGTCCAACAAACGGTACCATAACCATAAAGGTTACTAATGCAGACGGCTCGCCACTGGACTGGACTGCTCAGGGCATCCAAGACATACGCTACGAAGTACGGGATCATCTAGACTAGTGCCAAACCGGAATAACCGGATGCTGGCAGGCAAACAGCATGGTAGGACAGCTTGCTCCCGGCACATACACAGCAAATGTGAGAATTCAATATAATGGTGGTGGTTATTTAGACCTGACTAAAACAGATATAAATATAACCACAGACTATATACGGCTAACAGTAGAGAAAAAAGGATATCCATGGCGACACAATCACACAGGATACTATTTCTCTGAATCTGAAAAGAAGGGAGGATATTACTCTCTAAATTGCCGTCCTACCGGGGCCTACGAGATTTTTGTAAAAGGAGAAGGCTCCTATAATATTGAATTTATAGAGCACGGAGACCCCTCTAAGGTCGGCTCCGTAATTACCGGAATAAGCACCAACAAAAACTATGTGATTAAAAATCTACCTGCTGGTAACTACAAGGTTCGTATCTATAATAACTGCGAAAGCTTACCTTACCTCACATTCAGCATTGCAAATGTACCAAACGATCTGCCGAGCAAAAACTTAACTAAGCCGATTAAACTTAACTTTTCTGCCTGTAATATCAACACAAGCTTTAACTTAATGTATAGTGTTGCTAATGAGCATGAGTTTATAAAGTCGTATTTCGAACCTATTACCTATAATAGCCATTATGCTTACAATAACTATGCTGGTACTATTTTGTGGTTTTTTAATGAGTTTTATGAATACTTTGTTGCTACGCGTGAAGAGGCTACTGCAATAGACAACGGCACTCTGCTACTTGATAACGTCACATGGCTTGTTCCGCAGCTATATTGGAGCACTTATCAACTTGATTATAATCTAAAGGAGCCCGCAACCCTTGCTCAGCTACTAGACCCTAACTATGCACACACTCCGGTAAGACTCTATATGAGGCTAAAAAACAACAGCAACCCCGATGCTGCCTGCCAGCCAGTATATATACCCTACTCTATAAATCCACCTCCGGTGTATAAAGAAGGAACAATATACCAGCATGTTACAAAATGGGAATGCCAAGAATATTCAATGCAATATGTTTATACGAGTGGGTTTACAGGAACTTGTAGCCAAAAACTGGAGCTTTTTGAGATAGATGTAGCTACCGATACTCCTATTCTGCCGGCTATCAAAACAGCAAACTCAAGCTATCTTGATTTTAATTATACCTTATTGCTATCGCCATCTAAAAAATACAGGGTAAAACTGACGGTAGTTGATATTAACGGCAATGAGCATATCTACTGGAAGAAGATGGAGCCACCTACTGACACGTTTATATCAGAGCAAAAGATTTATGCGGGAGTAGGGTATGGTCCTATCTGCGATGCATCGGCTGGTGATGGAGCTTCTATATACCTAAAGATGGGTCATGTGATGGGTGATAATGCCAGTGGATACATCATAGAGATGCTTAGCGCACCTACAGGATACGACCCTACGCAGCCACACCCTATAGCCGGTCAAAAGATGATGGCAGTAGGTGATGAAATAACCTTGCCAAACAACTACAATAGCATGTACTTCTATCCGACAAATTACCATCCTACTACATACAAGCCTGCTACAACGGCTACTGAGGATGGACGGGTAAACTTGCCTGCCGGAACCTATACTTTCAAAATATCTCATATTTGCGACCCTGCGCATTCAGTTACCGATAGTGTTACCGTAAAGAACTTTACGGTACAGAGACCAACTCTTAACAAACATGTTACGGGATCTACCATAGCAATAGAGCAACAATGTATCAATTCAAAAGTATATCCATTCCGTGGCAATGGAATTACCGACTACGTGATAGACCAAAACGGTAGCCCGATGCGCGTTAGAATGACTTTCTTCGTGGGTGGTGTAGAGAAAAGTCAATTCTACTTTGAACCAAGCTTGTATTCTAATCCGTACCATAATTATCAAAACTATTCTTTCGAAGTACCTAGAGCAGAGGTTACTATAGAGGTAAAATATGATGCCTATGTAGAAAGAGATGGCAGTTACGAATGGTGTCCACTTGGTACATCTGAGTTTACCTTGCCAAACAGGCATCTAAACTACGAAGAGCCTGACTATTTCGGTTATCGCTGTCAAGACGGCACTAGCGGCAAAATAGGTATTAAGGCAATTAACGGACAAGGTCCATACACTTATGAGCTTAGGACGTCGGAAGGTGGTAGCTTAGTGGACCAGAAAGCAAGTGTCCAAGCAGGAGAAAAGATTGTTTTTGATATTACCCATAATGCTGCTTTATCCTACTATATGACCATCAAAGATGAAGCATGCCCAGGCGAGGAGTATTACGAAACTATACTTTTGGCAGACTTAGGTGCGCCTACGGTGAATCCATATGCTAAAAAGTTCTGTACAAATGAGCCTTCTATATCGAAAGACATTTCCCCTATAAATGGAGTTAATGGAGTGATTGCAGACGGTATGATGAGCTATACTTGGACTATCAAAACAGACAATCCTAACATTCAGGGATTGGTAGCAAATCCTACCACTCCGCAAGCACAAGTGATGAGCGGAGCCTTGACACTTGCTCCAGGCGTTACCACACCACAGATTGCTGTGTATAAAGTTATGCCTACCTATGGTGTTTGCGAAGGCCAGCCTTTCGAGATAACACTCGTCGTATCGCCTTGTATAAACTACTGGCAAGGAGCCACAGATACCGATTGGAATAAAACCTCAAACTGGACAGAAAGCACAATACCACAGACAGGCGAAGATGTAATATTTGCCACTGAGGCAAACAACCCTTATTTTAAAACTATTCCAAACTCAGGCGCAGCTAAAAACAACCTATATGTACCTATTACAGAGCAGTCTATTACTATCGGCGACTTGACTAACGAGTCTGACAAGGCACTAGTTGTTCCAGCGGGAGCAGGATTGGTGGTAACAGGAGAGGTAACTGGCTCAGAGACAGACCCAAGCAAGATTGTAATAAAATCTGACGCTACTAATCCAAGTGGTTCTTTCTTTATAAACAATGCTAATGCTTGCGATATGGCTGTTTACGCCACTATAAACATGTACTCTAAGGCAACAAAGCTCACCAATCCTATCACCTTCAAAGATGAAAACGCAGATAGTCCGGATAAGGGTAAAGAAGAGATTCTTACACATACTTGGTAATACTTTGGTATTCCTGTGACGAATATAAACCTCAGCAGGATAGGCACAGACCTTATCAATAGCACAGGCTCACCTGTCTTTTGGCTACGTGAGCGCAAAGAAGAGCGCAACGATCCAAACCATTTCTACCGCAAATGGCTATATATGAACAGATCTCAGGCGCTAGATGCATTCTGGGGTTATGAGATAACACAAAATGAGCCTTCTACATACATCTTTAAAGGCAAATTAAACACCTGTCCAAGCAATATAACGCTTACTCGCATTGCAGAGAAAGTTACAGCAGTAAGTACTACT
>CAYFSY010000037.1:0-8640 GCA_964345905.1 uncultured Paludibacteraceae bacterium
GGTGGCTCTAAACTTAGGAACACTCAACGGTTTGGAGGAGAGCGAGGTGGCAGAGGAGAATGTCTTTAAAGTCTCTGAAAACCAACTGCTTGTAGAGAACTCTGCAGGCTGCTGGCTCTCGATATTTGATGCCGTAGGGCGACAAATCCTACACCAACAGATGACCTCAGACCACGAAATCATCGAGACACCGACTTCGCTCAGAGGCGTATATTTTATCTACATCGACCACAGCAACCAAGCGTTCCCGCAGGCTAACAAAGGGGTTTTCTAAGAAAACAGAACGAAAACTCATTTCACTGTATAATTCCTAAAATTTTAGTATCTTTGCTCTCGATAGTAGGACGGCTTGTCGCTCTGCCTGAAGTTTCGCGGCAGGGAGGAAAGTCCGGGCAACATAGAGCAGCATACTTCCTAACAGGAAGTCGGTCGTGAGGCTGAGCATGCGTAATAGAAAATGACCGCCACCGCGTGTGGTAAGGGTGGAAAGGTGGGGTAAGAGCCCACCGGCTGCTTGGCGACAAGCAGTGCTGTACGCACTATGCGTTGAAAGTTCAAGTAAACCAGCGACACTTAGGATTGCTCGTCCGAGCTGGAGGGTAGAACGATAGAGGGCTGTAGCGATGCAGCTTCGAGATAAATGACAAGCGTTTCCCCTTAAAAAGAGATTCACAGAACCCGGCTTACAGTTCTACTATTTTTTTAGTAAAAAACAAAAAATCAAGTTTTCAAGATGAAAAAACTAATTGATTTTATAAAAAGAGTAATAAGGTTTCTGACCTACGACATTTGGCAGTTCGACAGGAACCTATCGCAAGGCAAGGCTCTGTTAGTAAACGTTTTACGCAAGCTAATCCTTTCGGTACGGGGATTTTTCAGCAGCGAACTGATGGCAAAAGCCGCCACGCTCTCGTTCTACACCGCACTGGCTACAGTGCCTATCTTTGCTATCATCATCGCCATTGGTCGCGGGTTTGGCATGTCAGACAAAGTAAACGAGATGATATCGCAAGCCTTCAGCAGCCAAAGCGAGTTGGTGCCTTACATCACGCAGTTTGTCAATAACTACCTCGAGCAGGTCTCTGGCGGAGTATTTATCGGAATTGGCGTGGTGTTCCTGCTTTGGACGGTTCTAAGCACGTTTCAGCAGGTGGAGGACAACTTCAACAAAATATGGAATGTAGAGAAGTCACGCTCGTTTATCCACCAATTTACCACCTACATCGCACTAATAGTGATTGTGCCTGTGCTCATCAGTCTTTCCAGTGGTTTTTCCATACATATCAATAGCCAGATGGACTCGGTGCTGGGCGAACTCTACTCGCCGATAAACAACTTTCTGATGAACATCTTACCCTACTTTTTCTATTGGGTGCTCTTTACGTTTGTCTATAAGCTGGTGCCAAACACAAAGGTAAAAATCCAGCACGCACTCTTTGCGGGAATCGTCTGTGGCACAATATTTCAGCTATTCCAATACCTCTACATCAACGGGCAGATAAACCTTTCGCGATACAACAACGTCTATGGTGCGTTTGCGGCAGTTCCTCTGTTTTTCTTTTGGTTGCAAATATCTTGGGTAATAGTGCTTTACGGAGCGGAGCTGTCGTTTGTGAGCCAAAACCTCAAAGACAACTATTACCGCTACAGCAACAAAGCCTCATCGAGGCGAGCAACAGATTTTATAACGCTGGTGGTGGCAAAAATCGTCATAAAGCGGTTCCAAGAGAACCAGCCTGCCGCCTCTGTAGAGGAGATTTCGCAGATAACAGACCTACCTGTGAGGCTTGTGAGTAGCTCTGTAAAAAAACTGGTAAAGACAAATATTCTGGTGCAAAACATCGACGAGGATAGCAACAGGACATACCAGCCAGCGATGGATACGAACCAAATCTCTGTGGGAATGGTGCTCGACCGCATCGACAAAGATGGCGATGAGAAGTATCAGCTTATGCAGAACGAGGAGTATCAGCACATTTGGCAACTGCTCGGCAGTATCCGCCAAGAGACAGTGGAGAGCAACAGCCATTTGCTGATAAAAGATTTATAATGATTTGAAACAAAGCATTTTACAGATATATTTATTAACAAATAAAAATTGAAAAAATAACAATGAAAAAATTAGTTGTACTTACAGGTGCTGGCATAAGTGCCGAGAGCGGAATCTCGACATTTCGCGACACTGGCGGACTTTGGGAGCAGCACAGCGTAGAGGATGTTGCTACGCCTGAGGGCTGGGCAAGAGACCCGCGGCTGGTAACGGACTTCTACAACGCTCGCCGTAAGCAATTGCTCGAGGTTGAGCCAAACTACGGACACATCGGATTGGTAGAGCTGGAGAGGGATTTCGACGTTACGGTCATCACACAAAACGTTGATAATCTGCACGAAAGAGCAGGCTCGAAAAACATTATCCACCTGCACGGCGAGCTTACAAAGGTTCGTTCGGAGCGTTTCGACAACCTCGTCTATGAGCTGACTGAGGACAAATATGAGGTCAAAATCGGCGACAAATGCGAGAAAGGCTACCAGCTTCGTCCTGATATAGTGTGGTTTGGCGAGGCTGTGCCAATGCTTGAGCAAGCCGCTCGCGTAACCGAAAAGGCAGATATTCTGGTGGTTATAGGCACATCGCTAAATGTATATCCTGCTGCCTCGCTGGTGCACTACACCAAGCCGGGCACACCTATCTACGTCATCGACCCAAACGAGGTAAACCTGCACGATAGCCGTTGGCACTATATCCGCAAACCCGCTTCGGAGGGCGTAAAGGAGCTGATTGAGATTTTACGAAAAAGCAATTGATAGGCAGAGTTACCCTATTTTTTAGTAATTTTGCAGGAATTTTTTGCAGAAAATAGTAACATAGAGCCTGATTTTTTTTAGAGACACGTGATTTCGATAGATAACCTTACATTAGAATTTGGCGGGAATCCTCTTTTTGAGGGGATTTCATTTTTGATAAACGAGAAGGAGAAAATTTCGCTTATCGGCAGGAATGGAGCGGGTAAGACTACCCTACTCAAACTCATTGCGGGCATGATAGAGCCTACCAGTGGCAGCATATCCAAGCCGAAGGAGTTGAGCATCGGCTACCTGCCTCAGCATCTCGATGTAAAAGACACTCGCACAGTGCTCGACGAGGCTCTGACTGCCTTTGAGCATATCCACAAGATAAAAGACGGCATCGAACGCTTGTCGGAGGAGCTAAACCAGCGAGACGACTACGAATCGCCTGAATACCAACTGCTTATAGAGCAGCTACACTACGAGCAGGAGCGTCTGCAGATGTTTGGCTCGGAGGGAATGGAGGCAGAGGCAGAGAAGGCTCTGATTGGACTCGGCTTCAAACGCCAAGACTTCGGCAGAGATACCTCTGAATTTAGCGGCGGCTGGCGAATGCGAATAGAGCTGGCAAAAATCCTGCTTCAGAAGCCAGACCTGCTGCTGCTCGACGAGCCTACAAATCACCTCGATATCGAGAGTATCAACTGGCTTGAGTCTTTTCTGAAAAACTCGCGAAGTGCCTTGCTGCTCGTCAGCCACGACAAAGCCTTTATCGACGCTGTCTGCACGCGAACCATCGAGATTTCGCTTGGGAGAATCTACGACTACAAAGTGGGCTACTCGAAGTATCTGGAGCTGCGCGCCGTCGACCGCGAAAACCAACTTCGAGCCTACGAAAATCAGCAAAAACTGATTGCCGACACTCAGGATTTTATCAACCGTTTTCGCTACAAACCCACAAAAGCGGTGCAGGTGCAGAGCAGGATAAAGATGCTCGAAAAGCTCGAAATAATCGAGGTGGACGAGGTGGACAACTCTCGATTGAACCTGAAATTTCCACCGCCACCGCCTTCTGGCAAGCAGCATCTGAGCATAAAAAACCTATCGAAAAGCTACGGCGACAACCTCGTTTTAGACGGCATCGACCTACAGATGCAGAAAGGCGAAAAGGTGGCTTTTGTAGGCAGAAACGGCGAGGGCAAGACCACGCTCGTGAAGTGCATCATGGGCGAGGTGGACTACACTGGCGAGATAAAGCTCGGACACAACCTCGAAGTGGGCTATTTTGCTCAGAACCAGGTGGCTTGGCTCGACGACGACAAAACAGTTTTCCAGACCATAGACGACATCGCTGTGGGCGACATTCGCACCAAGATACGCGACATTTTGGGGGCTTTTATGTTCCGAGGCGACGATATAGACAAACGCGTAAGAGTGCTCTCGGGCGGGGAGCGTAGCAGGCTTTCGATGATAAAATTTCTGCTCTCGCCTGTAAACTTCCTGATACTTGACGAGCCTACGCACCACCTCGATATTCCTTCGAAAAACGTGCTGAAAGATGCCATCAGGAACTTCCCGTCATCTGCAATCATCGTCAGCCACGACCGCGACTTCCTCGACGGACTGGTGGACAAGGTCTATGAGTTTTCGGAGCATAAAATCAGAGAGCACATCGGCGGAATAGCGGACTACCTCGACACCAAGAGCTTCAACTCACTCAAAGAGATTGAGCTGAAAGAGGCTGCTGGGGCGGAGGAGAGAGCCGAAAAGGAGGTGTCTGACGGCAAGCTTGCCTACGAGCGGCGCAAGGAGCAGGCTCGCCAACGCAAACGGCAGGAGCGCCTCGTTGAGAGTGCCGAAAAGGAGATTTCGGAGCTCGAGAGACAAATCGCAGAGATGGAGAGCAAATTCGCCACAGGCGAGACCTCGGAGGAGCTCGAGATAAGCTACGCCAAGACTCAACGCACCTTGGAGCAAAAAGTTTACGAGTGGGAGATACTGCTCGAGGAGCTGGAGGAGATGAATTAAGTAACAAATTTATAAAAATCACTAATAGTACATTGTAAAAATGACAAAAAAAGACTTGAATAATTACGAGGTTTCTATATATTACACAGGGTATTGTAACTACACTGTAAAGGCAAAGAATAAAGACGAAGCTTTGGCAATTGCAAAGGCTAAAAAAATCAATCGTTCTGAATTATTTAACAATTTAGAGCCTTGGAGAGAGGCTGATACTGTAACAAAAATATAATTATGAAAGTCATAAAATCAACGATACCTTTTAATTACAAAACGATTAAAGTTACCCAAAGTCGTATTGACAAAGGCTTGTTGGCTATTCCCGCTTCACTATCAAGTTTGTTACCACAAACAGCTAACAATATAAGGATAATAGATGAAAATGGTTATGAGGAAATTAAGACCTTTACACCATATAAAAGCAGTAGTAGAGAGTGCAGAATAGGCGGAATGGCTTCTTTTTACTCAAAATACTCTATCAATAGTGGAGATGAAATAGTAATTCAATTTATAGATGAAGGGAAAATAAGACTGTTGCCTGAAAAACTATTCATAAAAACAATTAACAATCAATTAGATATATTTGAAAACAATGATAAAGATATAGAAAATCAAATAGAAGCTATATCTAAACTTACGAATACAGATAAAAAAACATTTTTGCAAAATGAATTTGTGAGATTATCAAACATTGCTTTATCAGAAAGAAAAACTTTAACTATTAACTCATCAAAAAAACGAGAAAGTGTTCCTGCTTCACTTAGAAAAGTACTATTAAATTTATATAACGGAAAATGTCAATTAACAGACTTTTCTTTTCTACAAAAAAATGGACTTCCATATTTTGAAATTCATCATATTGATGCAGAAAAAGGAAATCATGTAAAAAACCTTTTGGTTGTATCCCCAAATATTCACGCTCAATTTACTTATGCAAACATTATTAAACAAAATTTTGATGACAAAGGTTGGCTTAGAGAAGTAGTATTTGATAGCAATACATATCCTGTTTTTCAAATTATTGATAAACTGCCAAATGTTTTTGAAAAAGAATTACATTTGTAATAAAAATAAAGTTACAAAATAAATTAACATTATAAATGATATGAAAATAGCTTTAGTAGTAGCCATGCAGGTGGAGTTTGACTTGGTAAAGAACATTTTTTCGTCTTATACCGAGGTCGAGGAGAAAAATCTAACGTTTTTCCGTGGCAACATCGGCAACCACGAGATTGCTCTTATCAAGAGCGGGATTGGCAAGGTAAATGCCGCAGTAAAGGTGGCTGAACTCATCAACACGTTTTCGCCTGATATGCTTATCAACACAGGCGTTGCGGGCGGCATCAGCACCAACGTGGGCGTGGGCGAGATAGTGGTAGCCGAGGAGTGTTGCTACCACGACGTCTGGTGTGGCACAGGCGCTTGGGGGCAGGTGCAGGGCTTGCCGCTCTATTTCAGTAGCGACTACCGCATCGTCGAGGCTCTGAAAGGCTTGGAGCAGGACAACATGCACTTTGGCTTAATCTGCACAGGCGACCAATTCATTACCGAAAACATCGGCTTGGAGGCTATTCAGAGACGCTTTCCACACGGATTAGCCGTAGATATGGAGAGTGCTGCGATGGCTCACGTCTGCTACCAACGCTCAGTGCCTTTCGCCTCTGTCAGAGTGATTTCCGACACGCCCGATAAGTCGGCAGACAACCACACCCAATACTTCGACTTCTGGGAGACCGCACCCAAACTGACGTTTGAGGTTATCCGCCAACTGCTTCAGAGGCTCGATTGAGTGGATTTTGGCTGAATTGGCAAGAGAAGGATTTATAAAAGAGTAACTGTTTTATGGCAAAAAATAAATTGAAAAAGTTTGCAGAGCTGGCTGCGTGGGACAACGTCTTTGAGTTTCCTATGCAGGAGATTTTGCAAGGCAAATGCTCGCCACAGAAAGGCAAGTGGGCGGAGTTTTTCGGCAACAAAAACCCAATAGTCCTTGAACTCGGCTGTGGCAGAGGCGAATACAGCGTGGCGCTTGCCGAAAGAGACCCAAACGCCAACTTCATAGGCGTGGACATCAAGGGTTCGCGCATGTGGACAGGGGCAAGGCTCTCACAAAGTATGGGGCTGAGGAACGTGGCGTTTGTCCGCACAAGTATCGAGATGCTCAGTGCGTTTTTTGCAGAGGACGAGATCAGCGAGATATGGCTCACATTCCCCGACCCGCAGATGAAAAAGCAGCGCAAAAGGCTTACCTCGCAACGCTTCCTGAAGCTCTACAGCGGTTTCTTGAAAGGCGGCGGCACCGTTAGACTAAAGACCGACAGCAACTTCCTTTTTACCTACACCCGGCAGCTGATAGAGGCAAACAACCTGCCTCTGGAGGTAATTTACCAAGACATCTATTCAGAGGAGGAAAACCCGCTAATGCTCTTGCTCAC
Organism: uncultured Paludibacteraceae bacterium; assembly: GCA_964345905.1. Taxonomy (GTDB): domain Bacteria; phylum Bacteroidota; class Bacteroidia; order Bacteroidales; family Paludibacteraceae; genus F0058. The sequence goes on from CAYFSY010000037.1 coordinate 7,245, forward strand.
TACGATTCAGACCTACTACGAAAAGCAGTGGCTAAGCCGCGGCATCACGATAAAATATCTGGAGTTTCGCCTGCCTAAAAGTGCCAACATCGAGGAGATAAGCGACGAGGGAATCGAACTCGACACATATCGCAGCTTCGGACGCGACCAACGCTCAAAGCTTAGGATTAATTAAAATTTTTACAAAAAAATACAGGGGGGATTAAGTTTATGAAAATATCGGTAATTATCTGCACCTACAACCGCGAAAAGTACATCTACAACGTGCTGAAAAGCCTTGCTGAGAACGACTATTCGCACAGCGACTACGAGATAGTCCTTGTGGACAACAACTGCACGGACAACACCGCTGCTGAGTGTCAGAGGTTTAAGCAGGATTTTCCCGACGTGAACTTCCAATACAGAGTGGAGACCTCGCAAGGGCTTTCGTATGCTCGCAACAACGGCATCACACACGCAAAGGGCGAAATTTTGGTTTATGTGGACGACGATGCTTTGGTAAACAAGGAGTATCTGAGGAGTTATGCGGAGTTTTTCGATGCAAACAGTGAGGCTGTGGCGGCTGGCGGAGCGATTCTGCCAATCTACGAGGGCAAGGTGGAGCCAAAGTGGATGTCGCACTACACGCGGCAACTGCTCACGGCAAAGCTCTTTTTGGGCGATGAGCAGAGGAAGTTCCCAAAAGGCAAATTTCCTGGAGGCGGCAATGCTGCCTACAGAAAGTCTGTGTTCCATGAGGTGGGACTATTCAACGTGGAGCTGGGACGAAAAGGCAGCAGCCTGCTCAGCGCCGAGGAAAAAGACCTTTTCGACAAGATGGTTAGCCGTGGCATGAGCTTCTACTACCTGCCGACAGCGATTCTGTACCACATTATCCCCGACCAAAAGCTACAACGCGAATACTTCGAAAAGCTGACACTCTCTATCGGCAGAAGCGAGCGGATGCGAACCAAAGCCATATCAAACAAAAAATACTTCCAACGAATAGTGCAGGAGGCTATAAAGTGGGGTGGAACTTTGGCTCTATGGACGGGATTTGCTCTAAAGCTACAATTCGCCAAAGGCAATAAATTGGTAAGGTTCCGCTACAATGTTACGAGGGGGTTGTTGGGGAAGTAAAACCTCACTTCGCCTCGTAAACCATTCGGCGTAGCTCTTGGGCTATCTGGTGGTCGGTCATTCCTGCAAACTTTTCGTCGATAACCGATACAGTATCCAGTATGCTGACCTCTATCTTTTTACCCGCATAGCCAAACATCTCGCGAGGAAAAAATAGCATCTCGATATTGACCTTTATCCCCAGCCGTTTTCGCAGGTTCGAGAGCTTCAGAAAGAAGTTCGACGACTGACCCGTGCAGTGAATCAGCACCACACGGCGGTTGTAGTCGCGGGCTTT
>CAYFSY010000037.1:8663-12290 GCA_964345905.1 uncultured Paludibacteraceae bacterium
GAGACGCGACACCACACCTGAGGGGAACATCACAATTTGGTTGTCGGATGTAAACAGCTCGTCGAGCTTCTCTACACTGCTTTTCTCTTGCATACCGTGTCCTACTGCCACCGACACAAAAATATCCCTGAGCGGTGGAATGTACGAAAGGATTTCGTTTGTGATAAACCTGACACGGTCTGGGAAAACCCTATCAAGATATTTACCCATAGCCAAAGCCTCAAGAGCACCAAGCGGGTGGTTCGAGGCAAATATCAGAGGTTCGTCCATTGGAATATTTTCTACCCCTGAAATAGATGTCTCAATATCGAATTCATCTAAAACCGCCTCAGCAAAAGCAATACCATCTTTGCCGTCATTTTTTGCTATGATGGCGTTCATTTCATCTATCAGAAGTATTTTACGCAGTAGCCAAACAAGCGGTTTAGAGAGTTTGCGTCCAGATATTTCGTTAATGTCTATTAGTTGCATTGTTTTTTTGTAAATTTATGATTTCTGCAATTCCTTCAACAATTTCTCTAAATCGTATTCCGTCTGAATAAGCACCTCACGGGGTTTAGAACCACGCACAGGACCGACTATACCCGCCGCCTCTAGCTGATCGACAATCTTACCTGCACGGTTGAAGCCAATCTCAAAGTTGCGCTGAATGTTAGAGATAGATCCCTGTTGCGAACTAACCACATAGCGTGCCACCTCGTCAAAGAGCGAATCGCGTTTAGTCAGATCTATATTTTTCTGCTCGCCGCCCTCGCTATCTGGTTCTGGCAGTGGGAAGGCACTTGTATAGCTCTGTTGGCTTGAGATAAAATGAACTATATTTTCCACCTCAGGCGTATCTACAAAGGCACACTGCACACGCGTAGGCTCGTTGCCTTGCGAGAATAGCAAGTCACCTCGACCAATAAGTTGCTGAGCTCCCGGACCATCGAGAATAGTTTTAGAGTCCACGCCAGACGATACTTTAAAGGCAATTCTGGCAGGGAAGTTAGCCTTGATTACGCCCGTAATGATATTTACCGAAGGACGTTGTGTGGCAATAATCATGTGGATACCCACGGCACGTGCTAGTTGTGCGATACGTGCTATTGGCAATTCCACCTCTTTACCTGCTGTCATAATCAAATCGCCAAACTCGTCTATTACCACTACGATATACGGCATATAGTGGTGTCCCTTCTGTGGATTGAGCCTGCGAGAGATAAACTTCTCGTTGTATTCTCTGACGTTACGAGCATGAGCAAGTTTGAGCAGATCGTAGCGATCGTCCATCTCTTTACATAGCGAATTAAGTGTCTGCTTAACCTTCTCTACATCAGTAATTACAGGCTCCTCTTCATCTGGAAGTTTTGCCAAGAAGTGTTTTTCTATATCCGAATATATGTTGAACTCAACCTTTTTAGGGTCGATAAGCACAAACTTCAATTCAGATGGATGCTTTTTAAACAAAAGCGAAGTGATAATAGCGTTCAGTCCCACAGACTTACCCTGTCCGGTAGCACCCGCCACAAGCAAGTGAGGCATCTTGGTGAGGTCAAACATAAAGACCTCGTTCGTAATGGTGCGTCCAAGAGCTACTGGCAGTTCGTATTTAGATTCCTGAAATCTCTTTGAGGCAATAGTGTTGTACATGCTGACTATTTGTGGGTTAGAGTTTGGCACCTCTATACCTATGGTGCCTTTACCCGGTATCGGCGCAATGATACGGATACCCGTTGCTGCAAGCGAAAGCATTATATCCGATTCAAGATTGCGGATTTTGCTAATACGAACACCGTCCTCTGGCACTATCTCGTAAAGCGTAATAGTAGGACCGATGGTCTCATAAATTTTCTTTACTCCTATACCAAACTGCTTAAGTGTGTCCACTATTCTACGTCTATTTGATGTCTTATCGTCCTCACTCTGAGGCTCGTCTGGTTCTGGATATTGCTTTAGTAGCGGTTGGCTTTTATACGTATCTGTATAGCTTGGAATCACGTATGTAGAGAGGTCTCTACGAGGATCGTAGGGTTCTATAAATACTTCCGAAAACTCATCATCTTCGTCAGCCTCATCACCATCTACTGGTAAATCGCCTTCGTCATCTACCTCAAAATCCTCATCTACACTAATATCGTCTGTTGCAGGCACCTGCTCAAACTCCACGTCAAGTGGTTCGTCACCTTCGGATTGATTGGGTTCGTTAGGCTTAGAATATATCTCCTCACCTGACGGATTCGGGTTTATTACCTCGCCATCCACCCAGTCTTCTGGTAAAATATTTTCACCAACTTTTACGCTATCCTCGCCTTCAACAAGGCTCTCGTCGCCGTCTGTTTTAGACTTTTTGGCAAAAATTCCAACACGCCTTTCATCTACCTTTTTGTAAAGATTTTTGAAAAATGGAATTGTGCCACTTATCGTTAGAATCGAAAATATCAGACCTGTGGCTACAAGTATCATTAGCAGACCGAGCTGTCCTAGCTGTGCTATTAGATCGTCTCTGAGCGAAATACCGAAGTCTCCACCAAACTTTATAAACGACTCTTGAGTAATCCTATCAACTGTAAAAGCCATCAGTAGCGATACCCACAGGGCTATAAAGACTGTGGCAAGAAACCACTTCCAAATCGAAAGCCTCTTCACGCCAAATATCCAAAGCGATAGTACAAAACCAAAGACACAAAGCGAAAACACACCTACACCAAACCATCCATTACATAACCTTTCTGCCAAAACTGCGCCTCGAAATCCTGTTACGTTCTGTACAGAACTAGCAACTTTTCTCATCTCCTCCTTACGAGACCTTAGGTCATCTTTAATAGCTTCAGTGTGTTCGTTTGTCTGCCTTATAGTATGATATTCAACACTCTTTGCCTTATATTCAGCTAAAACGCTCTGGTCTGCCTTTCCTGTCACAATAAATGAACCAAGAGCAACAGATACATAAGCCACTATAAAAAATACCACTACGCCTACCAAAAGTCGTAATTTTCTATCTTTCAGCAAATTTAGCAGCTTCTGCCATTTATCACTACTTTTTTGTGTCTTTTTTGCCATAAAACAATTTGTCTTTCTAACTATTTTCCCAAAATTACAGAAAAAATTCTTGCAAAGTTACAAAAAACTAACTAAAAAAACCACTATTTCACATAACTTATTTTTTATTTTTCGTCTTACTATTAAACCCAATCCACTTCTCACAAAAAACTGTTTATATCGAACCATCAGCATCTTAAAAAATCTTAACAAAAAGGTAATATTTTTGTCTCAAAATTGTAACCGATACTATATATCTTTGCAAAGGATAAATAAATAGATTAAAAATGGGTAAACGACTGATATCTCTACTTACGCTACTCGCTATACTGACAAGTGTAAGCGGACAAAACATCAAAGGCTCAGACACAATGCTACCAGTATCGCAAAAAGTAGCCGAAGTATTTATGAAACTCTTCCCAAACGAGACTGTAACGGTTACAGGTGGCGGTAGTGGTATAGGAATTGTAGCGTTGCTTGACGGTACTGCAGACCTTGCACAATCATCCAGAAAAATAAAATTCACCGAAAAACAAAAGATTCAAGGAGAAAGCAAAGAGGTGGTAGAGGTAATAGCTGGCTACGACGCTTTAGCTGTGATAGTAC
>CAYFSY010000038.1:0-12204 GCA_964345905.1 uncultured Paludibacteraceae bacterium
AACAGCATATCGCTGAGGTTCAGCTCAAGCGGCATTGCAGGCGACATACCTGTTTTGGTCAGCTCCTCAGTTGAATAGCGGATTGCATCGATGAGCCACACCACCTTGCCCCCATTCATAATGTATTGGTCTATAACGAATTTATCAGATTCGGAAAACTCCTCTGTTGGCTTGGCTATGATGATTGCTTTGTATGGTTGTAGTATAGAGGCATCATTGCCTATTTTCCCTCTATCTATTTGAAAATATCTGCTCAGGTGCTCCGAAAGCGAATAGGTCTCTATCTCGGATAGCTCTCCGTGTCCCTCCAAAAAGGCAATTTTGTCGAAACTCTCCCTGCCAAGAATCCTTATTGCATCGATAAAGTTGTACTCCAGCTCCTCTGTGGCGGCATTCACGCTCTCCTCGCCGCTTCGCATTCCTGTAGGCTTCATCAGCGATACAGGTAGCGTGCCTTCTCCGATGCTTACCTCCGCCCAAGGGAACACAATCGCCTGCGACACCTTGCCGCTTCCGTCTCTGGTAGAGACCGTGATTGGCGACATTCCACGCTCCTCGAGCTGGTAGAACTGCTCCTGCCGAGTCCGCTCATCTGGTGCCTCCGAAGGGTCGATATAGTGGTAGTTGATGTTTTTTGCCGAATAAGCCGAAAACTCGTCTAACATGTCGCTTACAGACCTCTTTAGCTTTGCAAGGTTTGCATCTGTGTCTGTGAGGTAGATATCCACATCTATCTGCTCGTCGATGGCTCGAAGCACATTTTTAGAGTTTCCCGAGATAGAATAACGCTTGTCGTCTGTGAGGTCTATGCGAAAGAATATCACTTTTGTAGCGAGCAAAGCCACTGCTACAAGCATAGCCACAAGGATAACGTATTTATAAAGTTTATTTTTTTTCATAAAACTACTCTCCCAATAAAAAATCAATTATGTTTTTATGTATTATGCCATCTTGGCTAAAATCAACCTTGTCCATAGATACAACGTACTTGTCGTAATTATCTACTACATCTTTATATACACCAAACTCCCTTTCGCGAGTACTTTCACTCTCCATTAGATATGTAACCTGATAGTAGGATTTTTCGTTTCCTTTTGTGGCAATAAAATCTATCTCCTTGTCTTTTACTCTGCCAATTTCTACCTTATACCCTCTCGAAAGTAATTCGACGTACACTATATTCTCCAACACAGCCTCAATATCTCGCGTGTTTGAATACCCCATTGCGTGCCTAAATCCGTGGTCTGTCAAGTAATACTTTTCATCTACTCTCAGCACCCTTTTGCCTATTACATCATATCGCTGCACTTTTTTGATAATGAATGCTTTGATACAATATTGTAGGTAGTTGAGTATGGTATCCACCGAAACATCTCTATTTTCGCTTTTGAAGTATCTGCTTATACTATTTGCAGAAAAAGGCTTGCCGATATTTTGTATTACAAAAGATAGTATCCTATTAAAGAGGTCTATATCCCGAACTTGATTGTAGTTCAATACATCTTTTACCAAAACCGTATTATACACATCATTCAAATATTTTTGGACTATATTTTCGTCTAAGTCGAAATACTTGAGAAAAGGCATTCCGCCGATTTTAATATACTTATCGAATAAAACTTCTCTATCCAAGTTTTTACTTGCAAATATCTCTGTAAACTCATCAAAAGTAAACGGATGTATTTCAAACTCCACATACCTACCTGCCAGCATAGTCGCTAAATCTCCAGAAATAATAGTAGAATTTGAACCTGTAATGTAAATATCGCAATCTAAATCTGCTCTAAGACCATTGATTACTCTCTCCCAGCCTTTTACCAATTGCACCTCATCAAAGAAAAAATACAATTTACCTCTATTGCTTTTCAGAATGGGTGACAAATGCTTTACCAAGTCCTGTGAGTCGGCTATATGACTGAACTCTATAGACTCAAAGTTCATATATATTTTATTTTCCTTTGCAACAGAAGCTAAAATATAATCTTTGATAATGGTTAGAATTGTCGATTTACCAACTCGCCTCATTCCTGTTAGAATTTTTATAATAGGTTTATCAACAAAGCACTTTATCTCGTCTATGTATTTAGGTCTAATAATATATTTCATGACAACCTCCTTTTTTTATCACACATTCTTTCGATTATACACGACAAAAATTCAAATTTCTCTAATTTTATCGAGTATAGGCGACAAAGTTAGTGATTTTTTGAGAATATCGATTATAAACGACAAACTTTTTTTACCTACAATCATTTTTCTTGGGTCTCTGTGTTTGATTTTGGGTACTCTATGCGTGAATGGTAGATGTTTGTCAGGCTCTCTTTGAGCACCTGCTTGGCTATCTCTATCTGCTTGAATGTCAATGGACTATCTTTGAAAGATTGGTCGGCAATCTGCGAGCCTACAATCTTATCGACCAACTCGCTGATACTCTCCTCGTTATACTCCTTCAGGCTTCGCGATGCCGCCTCTACAGAGTCCGCCATCATCACTATCGCCTCCTCTTTTGTGGCAGCGAATGTGCCTTTGTAGGTAAACGGCTCCTTTGGTATCTCTACGCCGGGATTGGCGTTTTGAGCCATCGTGTAGAAATACATCTGAGTCCGCTTGGCGTGGTGCGAAGTGATAAACTTGATAATTCGACGTGGAAGTCCGTGCTGTTCGGCTATCTTTACCCCGTCGCTGACGTGTGCAATTATCGCTTTTGCTGCATCCTCGTAAGACATTTGGCTAAGCGGGTTTATGCAATTTACTTGGTTTTCTGTAAAAAACATTGGGTTTTTCATCTTGCCAATGTCGTGATATAGTGCACCTGTTCTGGCAAGCAGAGTGTTTGCACCAATCCTCTGAGCGATAGCAGCCGAGAGGGTCGAAACCTGTATTACGTGCTGGAATGTTCCCGGTGCCTTAGCAGCAAAGTCCATCAGCAACTTGCTGTTTATGTTCGAGAGCTCCACGAGGGTTACATCAGAGAGGTAACCGAAAATTTTCTCGAAAATATAGATAAAGACGTATGCAAAAAGCAGTAGCAGAGCGTTGATGGCAAACGTCAGATATGGTTGCCATGCAAACGAAAATCCGCCTGTGTCGATAATCGTAATCAGCGTGTATAGTACAGAGTAGGTCAGCAGAATCAGCAATGCACTCTGTACGAGTTGTGCTCTGTGTGTCAGCTGTTTGAGCGTAGATACCGCTATCATTCCTGCCGTTATGTGTAGCAGAACAAAGATAAACGGTTGTGGCACAAAAATTGATATTATCAGCACCAAGATATTGTGGATAAAGAGCGCCGTGCGACTATCGAAAAATATGCGAATGATAATTGCCATAAGTGTAAACGGCACCACGTTTATCATCGACGGTTCGTACTGCATTATTAGTGAGGCAGATCCTGCAATTATCAGGTTCATTATAACCAGAAACAGAGCGTTTTTTAGCCTGATAAACTCCGGACGGAACAGCAAAACGTAGATGATAAAAAGTGATAGAAGTCCTGCAATAATCAGTATTGTAGCCATATCTACCAAGCGGTTGTTTTTGTCGGGTGTGTGTTGGTCGTACTCTTTTTTCAGCGAGTTGAGGATTTTCATCTGCTCCGCCTTCACTATCTCGCCTCGGTCGATGATTTTTTCGCCTGCCTGCACCACCCCGTTTGACTGTGGAATGTTACTCAATAGCTCTGATAGAGCCATGTCGGACTTGTGTTGGTCGAGCTTTAGATTCTCCCTGAGGAACCTCTCTACACCCATCTCCTCAAGCGAGGCTTTTGTGATAGGATAATTCGCTGAAATATAGTCGATTGCCGATTTTTTGGTAAGGATTTGGTTCAGATGCTTTTTCTGCCAAATGTTTCCCGATGAGTTGAGGTTGATAGCACCGATGCTTAGGCGGCTAAACTCGTTGAACTCCTCTTGCGGCATCAAGCCTTTGCTATAGACGTTTTGCAAGGCTCTCTGCAGATAGTACTTTGTGTCTGGCTTTATGCTTGTATCTTGCTCCAGTTCAGCCAAAGCGGTCTTTACCACAGCGCTATCGGTGTTGTAGTAGGGTGTGAAATAGTGCTTTACGCTATCCTGCTCACGCTCAAGCTCCTCAGCACTCTTGTAGATTGGGAAGTCGAAGGGTGCCATCAGCAGTTCGTACTTCCAAGGCTTGCCGAGTTCGTAGTGGTTGCTGAAGTATGACCGCTGCGGGAACATATTGAAAATCACTACTGTATTGGCTACAAACAGCAGGATATAGAGCGATAGCTTTACATATTTATTGCCAAAATTCATATTTTTGGAATTAGTTTATTAAAAATCAATTGGCAAATTTACAAAAAATATTCATAAGAACATATAATCCAACGCCTCCTCAATCTCTTTTTCCTCTACCGACTGTGCTGTAAGTGCCTCGCCGACAGACTTTAGCAGAGTAAAGTTTAGGGAATCCGACGTGGATTTTTTGTCGTGGCGGATTAGCTCTATTATCGGCTGAAACTCTTTGCACGAAAGGGATATGGCTCGGTAATTTTCTTTTAGAAATGATTGATATTGAAGCAAATCTGCTTTCGGGAAGTTGTGCTTCATAAGCGACAGATAGAGCTCGCCGAGCACTCCCCAAGCTACCGCTGTGCCGTGTGAAATAGGCTCTTGCCAGTCCGCCGAATACTCCTCCAAGGCGTGTCCGATGGTGTGTCCGAAGTTGAGCTTTCGCCTGTCGCCACGGTCGAAAAGGTCATTTGCCACGATGCACTGCTTGATAGTGATAGAGCTGCGAATAGCCTCTTTTAGCAGTTCGCTGTCAGAGTTATTATCCGCTATTTTATAACATTTTCTAAGCAACTCAGGCTCTGCAATAAAGCCGTATTTTACCACCTCTGCCAATCCGTCAAAAAACGCCTCCGAGCTAAGCGTAGCGAGGAAGTTTGTATCGATAAATACCTTTTCGGGTTGGTAAAACGAGCCAATCTCGTTTTTCAGTCCACCGAAATTGACGGCTGTTTTGCCACCAATCGCCGCATCTACCATCGCCAGAAGCGTGGTAGGCACAGCCACAAACCCGATGCCTCGCTTGAAGGCGGAAGCCACAAATCCACCCATGTCGGTTGTGATGCCGCCACCAACGGCAACCAGTGTGCTATAGCGGCGAGCGTGGCTCTTTTGCAGCCACAGCCAAATCTTTTCAGCGCTCTGCAGGCTTTTATTCTTTTCCGTAGCGTTGAAAACAAAAACTTTCCCTTCCCAGCCAGAGAAAACGTCCCCGAAAAGCTGATAGACACTCTCATCTACAAGCAAGAAAGCACCACCTTTGGCGTAATCTGCAAGTAAATCCCTTAGACCAAACTCTTTTGACGAAAAAACAAGTTCCATAAAATTTAAAATTTAGGCAAAGGTATAAAAAACAATCCGTTTTTCGCTTAAAAAATGTAACTTTGTAATCTTTTAAGAAAACGCATTAAAATAAAAAAATGTTTGTTGAGTGGTCGAGTCGGGTGTTGCAGATGTTTGTGCCTGCGGTGTGGAATCAGCGCTGCGAGCAGAAATCGGTGTGCCTTACATTCGACGACGGACCGACGCCTGAGGTTACGCCACAGGTTCTCGACATCCTCGATAGATACGGCGTAAAAGCCACATTTTTTTGTGTTGGCAATAACGTGCAGAACCACCCCGACCTGTTCGATGAAATCAGGCGTAGGGGGCATATAGTGGGCAACCACACGATGCAGCACCTCAAGGGTTTTGAGGTTGGCAAGGAACGCTACTTGCAAGACGTAGAGGCGGCTAACGAGTTGATTGAAAGCGATTTGTTTCGTCCGCCATACGGCAGGATTCGCTTCTCGCAGTTTTTGGCTTTGAGGAAAAAATATAGGATAGTGATGTGGGACGTGATTACACGCGATTACAACCCTAATCTGAGTCCCGAGAAGTGCTTCGAGATAGTCAGACGCTTCGCAAGAGACGGCTCGATTATCGTGTTTCACGACTCAAAAAAGGCAGAAAAGAATGTTTTAGAGGCACTTCCGCAGGCGATAGAGTGGCTGATAGCGGAAGGCTACAGTTTTAGATTGATAGAGGGCAAACGATGATAGACCGACAGACAGTTCAGAGGATACAAGACGCCGTCCGCATCGAGGAGGTTGTGGGCGACTTCGTTTCGCTTCGCAAGCGCGGGGCGAACCTCATTGGGCTTTGTCCGTTCCACAACGAGAAGACGGGCTCTTTCACTGTGTCGCCAGCCAGAGGCATATTCAAGTGTTTCGGCTGCGGCGAAGGCGGCAACGCTATCAACTTCCTGATGAAGCACGAACACATCAGCTACCCCGATGCACTGCGGTATTTAGCCAAAAAGTATCATATCGAAATTGTAGAAAAAGAGCTTACAGAGGAGGAGAAAGTTGCAATCTCTGAACGCGATAGCATGCTAAATATCAACGAGTTTGCTGCAAACTATTTCGCTCAGAACCTCAAGCGAGACGAGGGCAGAGCCGTCGGGCTTTCGTACTTCTACGAGCGAGGTTTTTCAGATGAAGTCATCAAAAAGTTTGGACTTGGCTATAGCATCGACTCTTACGATGATTTTTCCGAAGAGGCAAAGAGGCGTTCGTTTTCGGAGGAGCACCTGATAAAGACGGGTCTTTCGTTCCGCAACGACAGGGGCAATCTCACAGATAGGTTCCGCGGTCGCGTGATGTTCCCGATTCACTCTTTGGCGGGAAAAGTTATCGCCTTCGGTGGTAGAGTGCTGAAAACCAGCGACAAAGTTGCCAAGTACGTCAATTCGCCAGAGAGCGAAGTTTACAAGAAAAACCAAGAGCTTTACGGCATATTTTTGGCAAAAAGCCAGATTGTCCGACAAGACGTCTGCTACCTCGTAGAGGGCTATACAGACGTCATCTCTATGCACCAGTCGGGCATCGAAAACGTGGTGGCTTCGTCGGGCACGTCACTCACAGAGGGGCAAATCAAGCTCATAAGGCGGTTCACGGCAAACATTGTGCTAATCTACGACGGCGATTCGGCGGGTATAAAAGCCTCGCTTCGCGGAATAGATATGCTTTTGGCACAGGGAATGAACGTCAAGGTGGTGTTGCTGCCAGAGGGCGAAGACCCAGACAGTTTTGCCAGAAAAAACAACGCTTCGGACTTTATCGACTACATCGAAAAGCACCAAGAGGACTTTATTCGGTTCAAAATCAGGGTGTTGAAAGAGGATGCCAAGAGCGACCCGATAAAGCGTGCTGCGATGATAAAGGATATAATTCAGTCCATCGCTGAAATCCCCGACAACATCATCAGAATGGCGTATTCGCAAGAGACAGCCTCGATGCTCGACATCACAGAAGAGCTGATTTACAGCGAACTGAACAAAATTATTTTGGCTAAAAAAGAGGCGGAGTTCAAGGAAAAGCAGCGCCAGACACAGGCAGAGACTACCGCCACAGAGGGCTCTGCTACACAGGTAAAAAGCATTGTCACTTCATCTCGCCACCCGCTCTATAAGCACGAAAAGGAGTTTGCGGAGCTGATAGTGAAGTCGGGCAACAAAAAACTGATAATCTACGAGGATGTAAACGGCTTTACAAAGCTTGGCGACTACATTGTAGAGAACCTCAGAGAGAGCGGCATAGAGCTGCAGACACCGCTCTTTAAGGAGATTGTCGAGCAGTTTGTAGAAAACTCTAAGAAACCGGGCTTTTCGTCCGAGCAGTTTTTCTCGTTCAACTCAAATCCAGAAATCAGCAAGTTTGCCATCAAGTGCCTGACTCACAAAAAGATAGAGGCAGACAGCGAGGACGAGGAACTTCGCATAAAGCAGGAGCTACAAGGGCTCTCTGACGACAACCTGCAAGACAGCTTCAAGCGTTTGAGGCTAGAAAAGGAGCTCGAAAATAGGAAACTCGAGGAGCAGGAGCGGCTCAATCAGCTCAAAAACTCAATCGACAAGATGATAGTGGAGTATGCCGCCGCGATTCTAAACTTAGAGCTAAAGCAGAAGCTCGACCAGATAGAGTCTGCCGCAGATAAGCTGCAACTCATCGAGGAGTATAAGACCACTCTCGAGATGCGTAAAGAGTTGGTAACAAGCATATTAAAGAACAGAGTGGTTATGAATTTGGGTAAATAATTTTTTTAGCAGCAGAATGTTAAGTTTTTATAGAAAAATATCGCTTTTAATGGTCTCTCTTGTGGTTTGCGTGAGTGCGTTTTCGCAGGCTGGCGGAGGCGTTTATCAGATACTCGACCTGCAGCTCGACTCTCGCTCTATGGCTTTGGGTGGACTGAATGTCTCGACCGCCGATGGCGACCTGAACCTTGCTACAGCAAACCCCGCTCTGCTCTCGGATTCGGCTCACAACACCATTTCGTTCAGCTACGCCAACTACCTGACATCTGCCAACTTCGGTTCGGCGGGCTATGCTTATTCGTGGGGCGACCACAGCTTTGCAGCGGCTTTTTCGTTCATCGATTTTGGCAAGTTTGCAGGCTACGACGAGCTTGACGTCTATCAGGGCGACTTCCGAGCAAAAGACATGGTTCTGAGCCTTATCTATTCCTATAAATTCGGTAAATACTTTACTGTAGGCACCTCTCTGAAACCGATTTATTCGGCTTACGAGCGCTATTGGTCTTCGGGCTTGGCAGTGGATTTTGGTGCAAATTACTACAACGAGGATATACTTTTGGATTTGGGCTTGGCGGTAAAAAGCATTGGTTTTCAGTTCAATAGCTATAGCGACGTCGTAGGCGATAGGTCTCGTGAGGCGCTGCCTCTGAATATCGTCTTTGGGCTATCGAAGCGGCTGAAGCAGGCTCCAATTCGCTTTTCGATGACTCTGCACAATCTGCAAAAATTTAATCTAAACTACGAACAAGCCAAATACGGCGATTCTCACTATTTAAGCCAAAGTAAGCCAAAGTGGTACGATATGATGTTTCGCCACACGATTTTTGCGGTGGAGGTTCTGCCGAGCAAAAACTTTTGGTTTTCGGCAGCGTTCAACTACCGCAGGCGTGCCGAGATGACAATCCCTGCATTCCGCTCTCTGGCGGGCTTCTCGTTTGGTGCGGGCTTCCGTGTAAAAGGTTTCCGTACAGACATGGCTCTAAGTCAGTTACAGACGGGTAACCTCACATATCACGTTACTATCATAACTGACCTGAAATCTTTTGGAGTAAGGTGATTTGGACAATGTAGAAATTGCTCAATTCCTAAATTACAACAAAAGAAGTCCTACATTGTTTGCAGGACTTCTTTTATATCTTTGCTCTGACCGTTTTACAGCGTAAACTCTCTGGAACCAATTAGGTGTGAATCTACAAAAATATCTACACGGTACGAACCGCTTATAAGTGTCTTGTTTACAGTCCAGTAGATAGTCTGTGAGGTCTCTTGTCCAGAGAACTCAAAGTTCTTTTTAGCAGAGAATACTATGTTTTTATTTTCGTACTGGAACGTGTCGGTTGGTTTTACAAACAGAACTTCGTTATTTGGGTTCATAATCCTGATATAGACAGTCTTTTCACCAACATTGGCAGTAATGTTTTTTGATATTACAAAAGTAAATTTCAAGATGTCTGTTTTACTAAGTCTTGAGGTCTTTTTACCTTTTTTTGTCTGTGGCTCTACTACTATATTACGTGCCTCAAGCTGAGCTGCACGCATCACCTTTTCGCTCAGTGCTGTGTTGCGATTTGCCAGAGTATCAGCTCTCTCCGAAGCCTCAGCGTAACGCTTCGAAACCTCTTGGTTTTCTACCTTTAGAGCTGTGTTTTCACGATTTAGTGAATCCACCTTTGCTATGTAAAAAGTCAGCACTTTGCGAACAGAGGCAAGTTCGTTTTTCAACTCATTGATTCTCTTTATGTTAGTAGCCTTTGTTGTGCGCAGTTCCTCAAGCAGAAGTTGTACTCGGCGTTGTTCGTCGTTGAGCTTCTGTAGTATGGAATCGTTGTTTATCTGCATGCTAAATCCTTGTAAATCATTGGATAGCATAACGTAGTCTTGCTCCAGCTGGCTCTTGTTTTGCTCCATCTGCTCCTTTTCGTACTCAAACTGTCCGAGAAGCTCCTCGTTCTCTTGCTTTGCTCCGCGGAGTTGATAAAACAAATAACCTACGCTACCCAATAAAATAGCACCGACCACAGCAACAATAACAATTACTTTTTTATTCATTTCTATGATTTTTGATTAAAATGTGTCTTAAAAAAATTTGAACTGCAAAATTACAAAAAAACAATATTACAAACAAATTCCTCACCCAATTCTGCATTTATTTCTCTAATTATTTTTGATTTTTCTTGTATTAGATTGGCTTTTAGAGCTGCCGACGATACTTTGATAGTCATCTCCTTATTGCGTATCTGCATTTGTGAGAAGTATCTACATACAGCAGGGGTTAGGATTCGGGGTAAAATATCTGTCTCTATCTGGCTTAGACGAAATGCCTCGTAAGCGTCTCCTGAAGGACTATCTTTGAGTATGTGGCTGACCACATCCATCAGCGATGAACGAGAAATTCTTTCTGGGTGTTTACGTTGCATTTTGCTCTTTTTTATTGAATAAATTTATTCCCAAACTATATTTACCAAAACAGGCAGGTGGTCTGAATATCCGCCATTGTACTTCATTCCGATGTATGTTCTTGAAGGACGTTTGCCTGAATATTTATCGTCTTCGAGTAGCCAATCAGCTGAAAAAATCCTTACAGAAGGCTCATCAACACGGCTCTTTGACTTTCCATTTAGCAAGCTGCCTGAAACTATGATTTGGTCGAGCATATTCCAATTGCCTTGAAAGAAGTAAGAACCAGAGGTTCCCGCCTCATGAAATTTATATGTAAGATTATATAGTCCTTTTTCTAAAACCTCTGAATCCTTTTTTGGTAGAGGCTTGGCTCCCAGCACCTCAATCATAGATGAGTTGTCTGGCATATCGTTGAAGTCGCCGACAATAACGACTTTAGGGTTATTTACGACTCTCTGCAAGCTATCTACAGCGGCTCTGAGGTATCCTGCCACAGCATTACGACGCTCCTCGCTCTCCAATTCGCCACCCATACGCGATGGGAAGTGGTTTACAAAAACGTGTAGCGTGTCGCCATTGCTTAGCGAGCCAGAGGCGTAGAGTATGTCGCGAGTGGTAGAGGTGGTGTTTGGTAGTTGTATTCTAATAGGACGTGAGTTTATCAACTTGAAGTTGTCAGGACGGTAGAGTAGAGCTACATCAATACCTCGTGCGTCTGGCGACTCATAGTGTGCGATCTGATACCCGATGTTGCGTAAACCTGTGTTTTGAGTAAGGTCGTCGAGCACACGGCGGTTCTCAATCTCGCAGAGTCCAATCAGCGTAGGCAAGTCCCACTCTCCAGCAGCCGCTACCACTTTTGAAATATTATTTAGTTTGGTTTTATACCTTTCGTAATTCCATCCACGGTATCCACCTGGAGCATACTCTTTATCATTTGTTATTGAGTCTGGATATATGTCAAATAAGTTTTCGACATTGTACATCATAACCTTTATCTCTTTTTGCGAGAATAGTGGGGTAGAGAGTCCTAAAACTATTAGTACTAAAAAATACTTTTTCATTGGTTATTAAGGTTAAAAAAAACACTCTGCAATCTTAGGCGTGTACCCAATCGACTACAAAGTGTTAAGTTTATGATTGTTAATTATCTATAGCGAATTGAGCGTCCTACGCTTATAACTGAGTTTCTACTTAAATGGTTGAGTTTGCAGAGTTTACCTACAGTAGTACCATAGCGTTTAGCTATATGCGATAGGGTCTCGCCTTGACGAACCTTGTGGTACTTTTTCTGTTTGCTCATCTGCTTCAGCTTGTCAGCAGTAGATTTGTATCTAAAAGTCTTTTTTGTAAGACAGTATTGTTCTGCAACGATAGTCTCATTATCATAATCTATTATATGCTTGGAATTCAGCGGATTGCCAAGGAAACGGAACTCGAAGTGTAGGTGTGGTCCTGTTGAACGTCCTGTAGAGCCTCCAAGACCTATAATTTCACCTGCCTTTACCGCCTGATTAGGCTTAGCAATGCTTCTTGAAAGGTGTCCGTAGAGTGACTCCAAGCCGTTTGTATGGCGGATTACGATGTAGTTGCCATAGCCTCCGCGGTCGTATGATACAAGGCGAACCACGCCATCAAAGGCAGCCACAATGGTATCGCCTGTCTTGAGACCAATGTCTGTTCCGTAGTGGTAGC
>CAYFSY010000039.1:0-12141 GCA_964345905.1 uncultured Paludibacteraceae bacterium
ACTTTGCTGAAAATTTTGAGGAAAAATCCTCTAAAGTTATCTTGAACCATTTTCTTAATGCCTTAATGTTTCAAAAAACATCAAATTCATCACGGAAAAAATCAAAAAAACATTGCAGACAAACCAAACTTATTGTAAATTTGCAGTCTAATAAACTGATGGTTAAATTAATTGTTTGTTATTATGAGAAAAGTATCTTTAATAATCTGTTTGGCTCTGATGAGCTTTGTGGCTAATGCCTCTAACGTAAAGGGCAACCTGAAAAAAGCCACAATATACTTCTCGGGAGCCGAACTCACACACACAGCAACGGTAACGCTCAAAAAGGGCGAAAATCAAGTATCTATCGAGGGGCTTACTCCGAATATCGACCTCAATTCGCTGAAAATCAATGTCAATAATAGTGTTATGGTGGCGTCGTCGGAGTTTACTACAGACTATCTTACCGAAAAGAAGTCCACGGAGTATATCCAGCGGCTAAAGGACTCTATCGAGGTGTGTAAGGCTGATATATCTAAGCTTACAGCCTCGATAAAGATAAGCACCACGTCGCTCGAACTGCTGAAGAAAGGCGTAGAGAGCAACCTTTCGAGCAGCGTAGAAAACACTCAGACGATGGTAAAAAAGCAGCTAACGACAGCTGATATCAACCAAAATATAGAGTTTTATGTGGCTAAAGCAGCTGCACTCGAAAAATCTATCTATCAGGATAATCTGAAGAAGACAGAGCTTTCGCAGACCCTCTCACGGCTGCAGTCGCAGCTGAGCCAAGAGCAAGGCAAGCGTGGGGTTTTCAACGGCATTCTGAACCTAAATCTTGTAGCCTCTTACGCCACGAGTGCCACTGTTACGGTAAGCTACTACACAGCTGCAGCTCGCTGGACTCCCTTCTACGACATGGTGGCAACCGACATATCTAAGCCAGTAAAGCTCAAGGGTAGGTCGAAGGTGAGCCAGACTACTGGCATAGATTGGGAGAACGTCAGCATTGCGCTCTCTACAGCTACGCCGTCGAAGACAAAAGATGCTCCTGTATTCTCAACTTGGTTTCTCGACTATTGGTATCCACAGACTTATGGAGGCGGCTCAGCTGCAAGAAATACTGTTAGCTATGGAGCAACGAAAAAGATGGCTGTGGCAGCAGATGATGCTCGGATGGAGGAGTCGGCGGGCGAAGTAAGGATACGTGGTATGGCGTCACTTAGCAGTGCTGAACCCCTGTATGTGGTCGATGGAGAGCCCTTTTATGGAGATATTAGTAGCTTAGACCCCAACTCTATACAAAGCACCACTATACTAAAAGACGATACAGCCACCGGCTTGTATGGGGCAAGAGGTGCTAATGGCGTGATACTCATTACCACAAAAAAGATGGAAGACTACATCGCTCTGGAGGAGAAGAGCATCTCGATGGAGTATAAGATAGACCTGCCGTACACCATTCCCGGCAATGGCAAAGAGCAGATAATCGACCTAAAAGATTATAACCTTACTCCCGAATACAAATATTATGCAGCACCAAAGCTCGACGAAAGTGTATTCCTCGTAGCAGACTTCAAAGATTGGGAGCAGGCAAATATCTTGTCTGGCTTGGCAAATATCACTTACGACGGCACATACGTAGGACAGACTCAACTCAGCACATCGCAGACCAACAGCACCATGTCGGTAACATTCGGCACCGATAATCGTGTATCTGTAAAGCGTGAGAAACTTACGGACTTTTCGCAAGTAAAGACATTGGGTAGCGACTTACGCGTTACTTTGGCGTATAAGATAACGGTAAAAAACAACCAAAACAAAGCGATAAAGTTTACTCTGAAAGAGCAGTATCCTATCTCGTCTCAAAAGGATATAAAGGTAGAGCTACTCGACAAAGAGACTACCACTCCGACCTACAACAAAGAGGAGATCGGTGTCATCACTTGGGATTTCGACTTGGCAGCAGGCGAGAGCCGTGAGTTTAAGATAGCCTTTACAGTCCGCTATCCGAAAGATAAAAGAGTTAATCTGAAGTAAAAAAACAAAAGGGTGTTCAATATAGGCACCCTTTTTTACTACTATATTATGTAATATGTGAAACAAAGATTTGACATCTTTTTTATATCATTTGTTTTGTTTTTTTTTGAAAAAAATGTTTTTAACTTTGTAGGCGAAAAATTATTATTAGTGTCCGATAAAAATTTTGACTAAATAATTCACTAAACACTAAACACTAAACACTAAACATTAAACATTCCCCAACAAAAAAAGGAACCCTTTTCTGAGTCCCTTTTTTTCTTTTTACCAACTTGCCTTCTTAACGCCCGGTATCAGACCTTTCGAAGCCATCTCGCGGAATTGGATTCTTGAGATTCCAAATTGACGCATATAACCTTTTGGTCTGCCTGTAAGTTTGCAGCGATTGTGAAGACGGATATAAGAACTATTGCGTGGCAAAGTTTGCAATCCATCATAATCGCCCTCGGCAATCATCTGTTTGCGTTTCTCTGCGTATCTCGCTACAAGTTTCGCACGCTTTACCTCACGTGCCTTCATCGATTCTTTTGCCATATAATTTCCTCTATCTTTTAGTTGTTTTTCTTAAATGGTAATCCAAACTCTCTAAGTAGTGCAAATCCCTCTTCGTCTGTCTGAGCCGTTGTTACGAAAGTGATATTCATACCCAAAATCTTGCTGATTGAATCAATGTTGATTTCTGGGAAGATAATCTGCTCTGTGATACCAAGAGTGTAGTTGCCACGACCGTCGAGCTTGCTCTCAATTCCTTTAAAGTCGCGAATACGAGGTAGAACCACACGAACCAATCTCTCAAGGAACTCATACATCTTGTCTCCACGAAGCGTAACGCAAACACCGATAGGCATCTTTTTACGCAATTTGAAGTTAGATATATCTTTCTTAGAATAGGTTGTGATAGCCTTTTGTCCTGTGATAGCAGTCATCTCTACCAATGCAGTTTCGATGATTTTCTTATCTGCAGTAGCCATACCAAGACCCTGATTGATAACAATCTTTTGAAGTTTTGGCACCTGCATTACCGAAGAGTACGAAAACTCTTTCATCAAAGCAGGAACTATTTTCTCCTTATACTCGTTTTTCAGTGTTACGTTTATCATTTTATTACCTCCTTTGACCTTACTGCTACACGAACTAATTTACCATTTTCATTCTTTACTCTCTGAATGCGAGTGCGTTTTCCGTCTTTTGGGTCAACAGGCATTACATTAGAGATATGAATTGGAGCCTCTTTCTTTATAGTGCCACCTTGTGGGTTTTTAGCATCTGGTTTTACAGATTTAGTAATCATGTTAACCCCTTCTACCAAAACTCTCTGTTTGTCTGGGTAAACCGCCAAAACTCTACGAGACTGAGGCTGCTTTCCATCCTTTTTTCTCTTGTCCTTATATTCTCCAGCAATAACTATTACATTATCGCCTTTTTTTACATGTAATTTACTCATTTTTTACTACTGAATGATTTTAATGAATTATTAACTTCATTACTTCACTATTAAAGCACCTCAGGTGCAAGTGAAATAATCTTCATATTAGTAGCACGGAGTTCGCGAGCAACTGGACCGAAAATACGGCTGCCACGAATTTCACCTGCATTACTCAATAAAACGCAAGCATTATCATCGAAACGGATATAAGAACCATCAGGACGGCTAATCTCTTTCTTTGTACGAACAATGATAGCCTTACTTACGGTACCTTTCTTTACGTCGCTCGCAGGTATAGCACTTTTTACAGTTACTACAATAGTATCACCAATTGAGGCATATTTTCTATGTGTGCCACCTAGCACGCGGATACACAAAACTTCCTTTGCTCCGCTATTATCTGCTACTCTTAATCTTGATTCTTGTTGTATCATACCTTATTTTGCTCTTTCAATGATTTCTATTAAACGCCAACGCTTTGTCTTACTCAACGGACGAGTCTCCATAATGCGAACAACGTCGCCTACGTTACACTCATTCTTTTCATCATGAGCATGGAATTTCTTCGTCTTGTTGACAAATTTACCATACATTGGGTGTTTTTCTTTCCACTTAACAGCAACTGTAATAGACTTATCCATCTTGTTGCTGAAAACAACACCTTCTCTTACTTTTCTTAAATTTCTTTGTTCCATTTTAGAATCTAAATTTGTTATTTAGGTTGTTGCTTTAATTGACGGTTGCGGATTTCAGTCTGCATACGTGCAATTGTTCTTCTAGTCTCCTTGATTTGTAGAGGATTATCTAGCGGAGTAATAGAGTGTGAAAGCCTCATTTTCAGTAGGCTATCTCTTTCCACCATCTCTCTATCTTGGAGTTCGCTGTCCGTAAGTTCTTTAATCTCTTTATATTTCATACTATTAATTCCCTTTTTTTAAGCGTTAGTACTATAATCGTAGTCTCTACGAACAACAAATTTGGTTGTAACTGGAAGTTTCTGAGCAGCCAATCTCAAAGCTTCCTTAGCGAGGTCGAACGGTACTCCTTCGATCTCGATAATCATACGACCTGGTGTAACAGGAGCCACGAAACCCTCTGGAGAACCTTTACCCTTACCCATACGAACCTCTGCAGGTTTTTTAGTGATAGGTTTATCAGGGAAAATTCTTACCCAAACTTGTCCTTGACGCTGCATGTGTCTGGTAACGGCAACACGAGCAGCCTCTATCTGACGTCCTGTAATCCATTTAGATTGTAAAGATTTGATGCCAAACGAACCAAACGATAACTCGTTACCGCGTTGAGCATTGCCCTTCATCCTTCCCTTCTGTTGTCTTCTAAATTTAGTCTTTTTAGGTTGTAACATAAGTCTTTTCTCTTTTTAATTCGTTTAACAATTATCTTTTATCTTCGCTAGCGCGTCTTCTTGGACGATGATCTGAACGACGGTCTCCGTCTCTTCTTGAACGGCGTTCGCCACCACGTCTGTCGCCTCCGAAACTACGTCTATCCTTTTCTACTTCAAACTTAGGCTCTAGATCTTGTTTACCATAACGTTCGCCACGGCAAATCCAAACCTTTACACCAATAAGTCCTACTTTTGTTAGAGCCTCTGCATGACAATAGTCTATATCCGCACGGAAAGTATGAAGTGGAGTACGTCCCTCTTTATACATCTCCGAGCGTGCAATCTCAACACCATTCAGACGACCAGATACCTGTATTTTGATACCCTCTGCACCGTTTTTCATTGTGTTGAAAATAGCGTTTCTTACAGCTCTACGATAAGCCACTTTACCCTCAATCTGGCGTGCTACGTTGTTTGCTACGATAGTAGCGTCAGAGTCTGGGTTTCTTACCTCAAAGATATTTATCTCGATATCCTTGTCGGTAATCTTTTTAAGCTCTTGCTTAAGTTGCTCTATGTCTTCGCCACCTCTGCCAAGCACCATACCTATGCGAGAAGCACAGATAGTAACTGTAACGAGCTTCATTGTGCGCTCGATTACAATTCTTGATAAGGAAGCCTTTGCAAGACGAATATTCAGATATTTTCTAATCTTGCTATCTTCTAAAAGCGTATCGCCAAAGTTGCTGCCGCCATACCAATTTGAATCCCAGCCGCGAATAATTCCCAAGCGATTGCTAATTGGATTAGTTTTCTGTCCCATCTTGCTTAATTTCTAAATTTTGATTAACATTATCTCTTGAATCTACAAATAGTGTAACGTGATTAGAACGCTTGCGGATGCGGTAGCCACGACCTTGTGGTGCTGGACGCATACGCTTTAGCATTGTTGCTGAATCAACTGTTACAGCACTAACATATAGATTGCTGTCTTCGGCTCTCTGATTAGTCTTTTGTTCGTAATTAGAAATAGCCGAACGGAGCAATTTTTCCATTTTTATAGAAGCCTCTTTAGTAGAGAAACGCAACATAGCCATAGCCCTGTTTACATCAACGCCACGTATCATGTCTGCTACCAAACGCATCTTGCGAGGAGATGTAGGCACACCTACAAGTCTTGCAAAGTACTGCGTCTTTTTAGCCTCTTTTCTCTTATCTGCGGATATTTTTTTTCTTTTACCCATAATTCAATTTTTCTTCTTTTTTATTAGATTAAAAAAATCCTAACGGTTATTTCTTCTTACCTCCATGACCTCTGAAAATACGTGTTGGAGCAAACTCGCCGAGCTTGTGTCCTACCATGTTTTCAGTTACATATACTGGGATAAACTTATTTCCGTTGTGTACTGCTACTGTATGACCTACAAAGTCTGGAGAAATCATCGATGCTCTTGACCAAGTTTTTACAACAGTTTTTTTGTTGCTCTCATTCATGTCAAGAATTTTTTTCTCGAGTTTCAGGTTGATATAGGGTCCTTTTTTTAATGAACGACTCATAATTTACTTACTCTTTTTTAATCGTTATTTTTTTCTTCTTTCAATAATGTATTGGCTCGATGCATTCTTAGGTGCACGAGTCTTCTTACCCTTAGCCAACAGACCCTTTCTAGAACGTGGGTGTCCGCCCGAAGCGCGACCCTCACCACCGCCCATTGGGTGGTCAACTGGGTTCATAGCTACACCGCGAACGCGTGGACGACGTCCTAACCAACGCTTGCGACCTGCCTTACCAGATTTCTCCAAAGAGTGGTCTGAATTACCAACGCTACCTACTGTAGCTTTACATGTGCCTAAAATCTTGCGAGTTTCACCAGAAGGTAATTTCACAATTACATACTTGTCTTCGCGAGATGTGATCTGAGCAAAAGTTCCTGCGGAGCGAACAAAGGCAGCGCCTTGTTGAGGACGAAGTTCAATGTTGTGAATAATCGTTCCCAGAGGAATGTTCTCCAAAGGAAGTGCATTACCAACTTCTGGTGCAGCATCTGCTCCCGAGAGTAATTTTTGTCCAACTTGCAATCCGTCAGGTGCAAGAATGTACGATTTCTCTCCATCGACATAATAAAGCAGAGCGATACGAGCCGAACGATTTGGATCGTATTCGATGCTTTTAACAACGGCTGGAATGCCGTCTTTAGTACGCCTGAAGTCAATTACTCTGTACTTTCTCTTGTGCCCGCCGCCGATGTAACGCATTGTCATTTTACCCTGATTATTGCGTCCACCGGTCTTGCTGTGACCAAACACGAGAGATTTTTCTGGCGTGCTCGAAGTAATTGTGTCGAACATGCCAATAATCTTGTGTCTCTGACCCGGTGTTACGGGATTTAATTTACGTACTGACATTTTTTAAATAAATAATATAATAAAATTCTTTTATCTCAAAAAAACATTAAAAATCTCAGCAATAGAAAGCTATATCGACATCTTGAAAACAGCCTCAATTGCCTTAAAATCCGCTTCACTAAAAGCTTGTACGGCATTTTTGGAGAAACGGACTGCAAAGGTACAACTTTTTTTTGAATTGACAAACAATTAGTTAAAGTTTTTTGCAAATATGTTTCAAAAAAAAAGGACGAGCTCCAAAGTTCGTCCTCATATTTTATTTTTGTTTGAGCGATTAACTTAAAACTCCAGCTCCAAACCAATCATCACCTCCTCTGGTGCGAAGCGTATACCAAAGCCGTTGCTTGACAAGCCTGGTTCCTCTCCCATAAAATAGTTGTCGCGGTAGCCTACAAATCCAAATCGCAAGCAGAGGCAAAGCCCTTCTATCAAATCAACACACGCTCCAGGACGCACACCAACCTCAAAGCCTCTGAAATTAGTTGTAGTATTAGTTAAGCTATTTCTAACATTTCCAAAATTCAAGCCAAAACCACCATCTAAATATAGATTGAATGGTCCTTTATGAAAATAATAATACCTTGCAAATGGAGAAAACTTAAACGCATTTGAAATGTATTTAACATCATCTTCTATCTCCCTTTCGCGTTCGTAGCCAAGTAGCAAGCCAACTGCCCACTTGTCGTTGAAAATATATCCAAATTCCGGACAGAGGTCGAGAGTCATCCAATTGTCTTCTGTGTCGTTCCAATACGATACAGCTCCTCCTACAAAAAAACGTCCGTCGTGTGAGTGACTGTGTTCTTCAGATTGTACTGCATGGTTGTCTTGCGCCGATACATTTAGCGCAAATCATAAAACTGCTAAAACTACTAAGATTTTTCTTCTCATTGAAATTTGTGTGTTAACGTTTAAAATTGTGATTAATAAAAATTTCGGCAAAGATACAACAATATTTTTTTGTGTGCAATACTCAGAAATGG
Organism: uncultured Paludibacteraceae bacterium; assembly: GCA_964345905.1. Classification (GTDB taxonomy): domain Bacteria; phylum Bacteroidota; class Bacteroidia; order Bacteroidales; family Paludibacteraceae; genus F0058. Next base: position 8,183 of record CAYFSY010000039.1, read on the forward strand.
TTAGATGTGTTTTTAACCGCTACATATTATCCTTTACCGCTACGGCAACCATTCTTGCCTTGGCACGTGTAGTTCCGCCTGCCTCCATATCCATATTTATTATGACTTTCCTTTTGCCAACCTCTTCAGCGGTAGAAGTAACAGTTATCTCTTCGTTCATAGGCAACGGCTTCTGATAATCTATTTCCAATCTTGCAGTAACGAAACGACCTATTACGGTGTCCGCTCCGAATTCAAGTCCCTTGTGTCGATGAGCAAACCAAGCGGCAGAGGCAGTGCCATGACAATCAAAGATAAGAGCCATCATGCCACCAAAGAGGTTTTCTGGAACGCCACCAGTGTACTTTTCTGCTGGTGTAAACCTGCAAATACACTTGTCGCCATCTTCAGTAGGATAGCTTTTTAGGTGCAGACCCTCTTCGTTTTTCTCTTTTTTTCCCCAGCAGTGCTGGAACCTCTCGCCGTAAGTATCTTGAATAGCAATCTTTTTATTCTCTGAAGTCATGGTTTTATTAATGTGAAAACTAAATACAAAGCAAAGGTACGATTTTCTGATAGATTTAGTAATTTGAAAATTGAGAAGTGGATTGATATATGGGCTTATTGGCGTTGTTTTTTACGGATTTTCATTTTAATGCTTTTCAGGCATTTATCAAAAGCCTCTTTCTGATTTACAGGAATATTTTCGTAGCCGACAGTTATTCCATTTAGATAAATGTCTTTCCAATACAAGCCATTGGCATTTACTCCCGATAGTTCAAAGGTGTCGGGAAGCTCTGGAGAGTGTAAAACGTGTCCTTTTTGTCGGTTTATCTTTTTGAATAACTCACCATAATTAAATCTAAAGTCATGTATACTATCACCAAGATTTTTTATATTGTCAAAGTTGCCTCCAAAATCTCCGTATGTAAAATAGAGTAAGGCAGAGTCGCCATAATGAAAATGATATACTTTGTCACAACCTGAAGGGTCGTAGGTTTCACATTTATAACTCTTAGGTATATTGGCTCTTAGGCTATAAAAAGCATTTAGCTTTTTGCCATTATCATTGTCGAAACAAGAGAACGACATCTTTTTTTGCAGGGTACTACAGCTGCATAGAGATATTATCAGCAATAAGAGTAGCAGAGAATAATGTTTTTTCATAAGGCTTTTCTTTTTGACAGTGCAAAGTTACATCTTTTTTATATAATGTGTTTGAATTCCAATAGTAATGTATTGCAATTTCTACATTTCTTCATTACTCAATTGCTGTATTAATCAAAAAAAGCTATCTTTGCACCCATGCAGAGCACACCGAAATATCGTAAAATAATCCACGTGGATATGGATGCTTTCTACGCATCTGTAGAGCAACGCGACCACCCAGAGTGGCGAGGCAAGCCGCTTGTGGTTGGCAGTTCGCACCCGCGTGGTGTGATAGCGGCAGCAAGCTATGAGGCACGGCGGTTTGGCATACACTCGGCAATGCCGTCGAAAAGAGCCATGAAGCTCTGTCCGCACCTGATTTTTGCACCTCATCGGTTTGATGTCTATAAATCGGTGTCGAGGGAGATTCACGATATTTTCAGCGAATACACAGACCTTATAGAGCCGCTCTCGCTCGATGAGGCTTTCCTCGATGTTACGGAAAATAAGTTTGATATTCCTTTGGCTCAGGATATTGCCAAAGAGATTAAGCAAAAGATAAAGTCTCGGCTCAGCCTTACGGCTTCTGCGGGAGTTTCGTACAATAAATTTTTGGCAAAAATCGCTTCCGATATGCAGAAACCTAACGGACTGACGGTTATCCATCCGAAAAAAGCTATGCGAGTGATTGAGAGCCTGCCGATAGAGGCATTTTGGGGCGTTGGACAGGTTACGGCAAAGCGGATGCATGAGCTTGGCATTCATACGGGAAAAGATTTGCAGGCAAAGTCAGAGGGATTTTTGGTAAAGAAGTTTGGTAAGATAGGCACACTATTTGCGGAGTTTGCACAAGGCAACGACCACCGCGAGGTAGAGCCTTACAGAGAGCGACTTTCGGTAGGTTGCGAACGAACTTTTGGCGAGGATTTGATGGGGAAAGAGCAGATTATTGCTCACTTCGACGATATTGCGGCTGAACTCGAAAAGCGGATTGAGCGTGCTCACTTTCAAGGGCATACATTTACGCTAAAGGTAAAGCGGGGCGATTTCAAGCAGATGACTCGAAGCCAAACCGCCGACACCTGTTTCACTTCAACTACAGAGTTTATCGAGATGGCGACAAAGCTTTTAGAAACGGTAGATTTAGAGGAGCACGGCGTAAGGCTGATTGGTCTTTCGGTAAGCAAACCCGCTGTTAGTTCTATTTCAGAAGCGCTATTTGACCCGCAACTGTTGATACCTTTTGAGCCGTATTAAGATTTACAAAATTAGAGTTTTTAATGATATTTTTGTAACTTTGTCGCATAAAAAAGTTGAATAAAATGATAGAAAAAACATACAAAACGCCGTCTGGAGCTATACGTTATTGGGTAAATATGATTGATACCGATGCTGTTACATTGATTTTCCTTCCGGGGTTGACAGCAGACCATAGATTGTTTGAAAAGCAGATAGAGTATTTTCAAGACAAATACAATGTTTTTGTGTGGGATGCACCCGGACATGCTTCTTCATATCCGTTTAAGTTGGATTTCAGTCTGTTTGACAAAGCGAAATGGCTAAATGAAATACTGGAGCAAGAGAAAGTAACAAAACCCGTTATTGTCGGTCAATCTATGGGTGGTTATGTGGGACAAGCTTTTGCAGAACTATTTCCCGAAAAATTACAAGGTTTTATCTCCATTGATTCAGCACCATTACAAAGAAAATATTATACAAATATAGAGCTTTGGTTCTTAAAAAGGATGGAGCCTGTTTATCTTTTGTACCCGTGGAAGTCTTTATTAAAGGCAGGTGCAAAAGGAACAGCAGAATCTGAATATGGCAGAAAATTGATGAGTGAAATGATGACGGTTTACGATGGCGATAAAAAGCGATATGCCAAACTTGCCGGACACGGTTATAAGATTCTTGCCGACGCAATAGAAAAAGATTTACCTTATAAAATAAGCTGTACTGCTTTGCTCATTTGTGGTGAAAAAGACAAAGCGGGTTCGTGTTTAAAATTAAACAAGGTGTGGCACGAGAACACAGGCATTTCCATTGAATGGATAAAAGATGCTGGTCATAACTCAAATACAGATAAGCCTGAGGTTGTCAATCGTTTAATAGAGGATTTTGTGGGGAAGCTATAATGATAAAAAAGCTGTATAAAACTTATTATACAGCTGGGATAAAGATATTTGAAAGTAACGAATAAATCTACAATTTTACTTCAACGGTTTCAGCGGTTTTACGAAATACATGATGTTTTTATCAACCTCGTTGTTCAATAGAGGTGCGATTTTCGCCTCGTAAGTACCCTCGCCGCCTATTCCGAAGTCGTCGTCGTTCACAATTGCAATCAGATTGTCGTTGATTATTATGATACCTTCGGGTTTGTCATGTGGATAGTTTGGAATAGACATGATGTCGAATGCCAACTCTTTGCTCACAGGTGTAATTCCCGCTGCCTTAATCTCGCTCAATGTGCACTGCTCGATTGTCTTGTCGCCAATCATTCTGCCTGTGACTAAATCGGTGGTTACGTCTGTTGCTCCGGATATGTCGATTTTGTATATCTTTTTCGAGCAACTGCCATCTTTACCCGGCATATTGCCGTCACGCTCCAATACTAAGAATGTGGTGTTGCTGATAGCCGTGATTTCGCTGTTTGCCATATCTGTATTGTCTATCGCATAGAGATACTCACTGCACTTGCCTGTAGCCAACTCAAAAAAGAGTAGCCTGCAGATAGTAGCTGTCTTTTTTACGCTTTTGTCGGGATTGTATAGAGGCGACTGCATCATGCCAACGAGGTATTTTCCGTCAGGTGTGATAGTCAAACCATC
>CAYFSY010000040.1:0-12123 GCA_964345905.1 uncultured Paludibacteraceae bacterium
GTGAAAAACATCGATACATCTGCCGAAAAACGTATTGTGAGGACGAAAATCAGTATTGCCATAAAGCCAACCAAAAGCACATACGGCGAGAGTCCCTCGCGATAGAGCATTATCAGCATAGAGAAAAAGACCAACGCCGAGCCAGTCTCGCTCTGTAGCAAGATTAGCAGGATAGGCAAAGCTATTATCACTCCGATTATGGCGAGTTTTCGTTCGGAAGTTGAGCCAGAGGCTGACGAGGTGCTCTCGAAGTATTGAGCCAAAGCCAGCGCCGTGGCAAACTTGGCAAACTCAGCCGGCTGAAACGAAAAGCCACCGATGACAATCCACGAGTGCGACCCCTTGATGTTTGGTGCAATAAAGATAGTCAGCACCAGCAGCGCCATCACGGCAACGTAGAGGATGTACGACCACGAGTAGAAAATCGTGGGCTTGGTGTGGACAATGATAAACGCCGCCAGACAAGAGACTCCAATCCACACAAACTGCATGCCAGAGCGGTAGTTGAGGTCGAAAATCGAAGTCTGAGCCTCTACATAACTCGCCTCGTAGATACAGACCCAGCCAAACACTAAAAAGAGCGCATAAATCACCAGCAGCGGCTTGTCTATCTTTTTAAATGTGGAGTTGTTTTGTTGCATTTATTTATTTGAAACGTGCAAAATATTCATCAATTTCTGAGCGAAGCTCTATTCCTACTCGCTCGAAACAGTTTAATAAGTCATCATAGGCTCCTTCTCCTCCAAGGAAATCCCAAAACTCATCGGCAACTTTAAGTTCTTTATCTAAATCGAGCATTCCCGCCATTGTCCAACGAGAATAGGGTTTTGGTTCATAAGGATTATAAGGGATAGCTATCAGTGTGTTTATTTTTGCATTTGGATTTTCAGCTAAAACACACGCTACCCATTCTAAAAGAGTTCGTTTAAATTCTTTAAATCCACCTTTATTAGGCTTGGCTGTTTTTATGTCAAATAGGAATAGTTCGTTTGAATGAGATTCCAAGAATATATCAACCTTTGTAGGTTTCACAGTATGCATTTTTCCATCTTGACAAACTTTGCGGATAGCCTCAACTTCAGCCACCTTGTTCGGATTTCCATTGATGGAAAGATTATCCATTATGTTTTGGATTACTCGTTGAGCTTTTTCACTAATAAATGTTCCTGCAGTTGCTTGTGCTATGGATGTTTTAAATTTTGTTTCAGCCAATGATTTAGCAACAGGTTCAAAAATACTTGTGCCAAAACTTGTGTTCAATGAGTGAATAAATGAGAATAAAGCCATTCTGTCTTTACCCAGCAAACGTGTGTGAAAAGGCATAACAGCAGGTTCAGGATTGTATCGCTGAAATTTATTACGAAGGCTACTTCTTAATGTGTCTTCTACTTGTTGGATTTGAGTGTTAGTGAGTGCCATCTTTAATTTCTGATATTAATTTATTAGTTTTTGGATTTGAATATAATCCCCTTCTCTCGAATAAATAAGATTTAAAATTTAACAAATCAACTGTTTCTGAAAAAATTAGTTTTGCATTTTGTTCATTCCCCAAAAAAGCTATTTTTTTTTCAATTGTATCGTGTCCTTTAGTTTTTAATAAAATATCACATGCCATTAGCACATGCATATCCATAGTTTTTGAGTTTAGAGTAAAACATCCATTAACTAATAAATGATTAAACCAATACCATAGAACCCCACAATAATAGTAATGATTAGTTTCATGGGTTGAATTATTAAATATCTTACCTTCTTTTTGAAATTTTTCAATTACTGAAATAGCGTTACTTTTCATTTCATGTGGTTTTTCAAGAAATACTGAAATGAATACTCTTGCTAATGTTTCAATGTTTATTTTACTATAAGGTGGATTTACAGTTGAGTGTTGCCCCCTAAGCCTTTCAAAAAACAAATGAAAACTACTCTCTTCTTTTCCTAAAAAATACGTTTCAATTTTTTCATGAAAATCATTTAATGATTGCAAGTCTTTAATGATTGAATTTTGGTTGTTGGCAGCATAAATAATCATTTTTTTCAAATTGTTATCATTTGTTGATATGATTTTAGCAACTATTTCAATATTGTCAATGCTGTTATCATTGGGATTTTCTTTATACTTTTTATATAATTCATTGGTGGTTTGGCAACCATTAATAATTCTTGGGAAGGTTAATGTAAATTCTTTATCTTTTACTGGATGACGTTCAATTTTATCGCAGATAATTGCTAACCCATTATTTAAGAAGGGGAAATAACTCCTTTCAGAATCACTATCCAGTGTTTTTTTTATATCTAAATTAACAGGGGTTAATCCAATGTAGTTTCTTACGTTTTCAACAAATAGTTTGTCTTTTAAGTTGTTGTCTGATGTTAAAATTAGTTTTTTAAGTTCTGAAAATTTGATTGTTGTTAAAAGACTTAACTCTACATCTTCAACAGTAGAAAGCGAAAAATTATTTTCAAATTTAAGCTGTATAGTATGAAACTTAGAGATTTTCTCATATTCGTCCTTAATTTCATCCTTTTGCAAAATAGAAATTTTATCTAATATACATTTGTTTTCAATTTCATTTCTTGATGTAATTTTTGCTTTTTCTGTGCTTATTTTCTCTTCGCCTATGTTGTGTGAAGTCCTTGCTGAAAGGAAAAATAAAGAAATGTGTGGTGTTTCTTCAATTCTATCAATGAAATTTCCTGAGTCGTCAAGTAACTTTTTGTAAATTGATGAAAATGGTTCAATATCAATTTCCCCAGTTAAGAATTTAACAACTTCATCAGTAAATGCACTAAACTTTTGTTCGTCAAAACTATTTTGAGTAGTAGATTGAATAAATGCAATCTTAATTTTAATAGCCTCAGTTGGTCCGAATTTTCCTAAATCAGCTTCTTCAGAAACCAATTTATCATTCACTATAATGACGATACCATCAATGCCTTGAGCCTTATTTGTTGAAACAGATTTAATGTCATCAAGTTCCTCTTCCAAAGAAATAGATGCTATAACAAAGTTTCCAAAATCCTCAAAAACATCATTGTCGTTTGTTTCTGTTCTCGTTATTCTAAATTTTTTTGCAAATTCGTTTATTTTTGCATTTAGCCCAATATCAAATTTCTGTGCCATATTTATCTTTACCTTTTAAATGAAATATTATCTCCGAATACGCTCCTTTGTCCTTTTCTGTACGGTTTAAGACAGGACGTTTAAATTGATTAACTATCTGCATTCCTGCAATTCCTGCAATTTCTGGATACAGATTATATTTGTCGTTGGCGACAAGAAAAACATCATAGTCGTCAGCTAAAAATTTTTTGCAATTGTTCAAAACCGCAGCAACGCCTTCAACGTAGGATTGCTGTGCTGACAAGGTTTGCCCTTTGAAAAGCGGACCAATCTCTAAATCGTCATTTCTCTGAAAACCAAACAAGTCATAAGCATAAGCGTGCTGCTCGTGGTAGTCAATAAGCCCCACATAAGGCGGGGATGAAAATATACCTTTGATTTTTTGCTTTTGAAGTTGTTCTGCAAAAATAGGATTTCGTTTTTGTATTTCTGAGAAAATATCAATAGTGCGACTATCTCCTGTAAGACAGTACTGAATAGTTTCTGTGCGAAGTTTAGCAAAGATTTTCAAGCGTTTCAGTGTGTCTCTCGAATAACTTTTCCACCATTTTAGAATTGAAAATAGAGGTTTACATATTTTGCCGTGTTTAGCACAATAGTATGTGGAAACAACAGGCTCTTTCAAAGTTGCCAAATCTGCGTGTGTAGTAGCTCTACACGACCGCATTGTCCGACTGAGTATTACGCTTAAAATTTTTTTAGTTGATGGCTTTTCTACTTTTTTTATTTCATTGAAAACACAATCAATCTCTTTTCTTATGTGTTTTGTAAACCATTTTTCTATGAAACTATTTGTAGATGGTTGTAGTAGCTCTATACCGTATTTTTCTACTAAGCCGTAATAAACTGGCAAAAACTCTTTGGCTTTCTCTTCGCCGTATTTATTGCCATCTATAGCTTTCTGATGAACTAACCTTTTGAATTGCGGAACAGGGAAAAACTCATTGTTAAACTCAGATAGTTTTTCAAGAAGCTCTTCCTCAAACTTTACAGCGTTAGTATGAGCGATAAAGTCCTCTAAGATAGTAGTGATACGTTGAATCTCTTTGGTTAAATCCTCAAAATCATATTGATGAACTTTACAATTGTTAATCAGCGAATTAAAAGCGGAAATATCAACACCAATTGCGTGCATTCCCAATTCATTGGCTTGCACTAATGTTGTACCACTTCCTGCAAAAGGGTCGAGTACAATATCGCCTTTTTGAAAGTACGTCTGTTTTTTAAATTCATCGACATGGTCATCTAAAAAATACTCTACGAGTTGCGGAATAAATTTGCCTTTGTATGGATGTAGTCGATGAACATGCTTTGTTGTTTCAGCCTCTTTTAGACTGTCAAAAGACAACGCCCAATTCAGGTCTTTCCCCAACTTTTTTTTCCATTCCGCTTCACGACTTACCGAAAAAGAGTTGTAATAAGCCTGCAAGTCCGACTTTCGTACTTTAGTAAAACCATCTTCTTCGAGTTTTGGAATTTTACCATACTGTACTAAATACGAAATATTGGACGATGTTACATTTTTTCCTGTAAAATCGCTTGCCCATTCTGCAGCCTCTTTTATCAACAAGTTTTGCATTGAAGTCTATCTATTTTTTCTTTCTCCTAAAGAGCGACCAGCCAAGTTTAAACGCAGACATCCCCACCGAGAGCCACGAGATGCGGCTCAGCAGTGGCTTGGCTACAAACGACGCCACCTCAAGCGGACGCGAGAAAGACTCTGTACGCTTCAAAAGCGAAAGCCTCTGTAGGTCTCGCTTGTCTTCCAGCTCCTGACGATACGCCTTTAATTCCTTAAACGATTTTATCTGCCTCATAACGCCTCCTTGGTTTCTGTGTTTACTGTTTCGGTCTCTTGGATGTGCTCTATTGGCTCTGCCTGAGAGCTCTCCTCCACAGCAGGCTCTTCATCTTCTTTCAGGAACATAACAGCATATATCTTTTTTATAAAGAAATTCCTGAAAAGTCTTTCGGCAAAAATCACCATCAGAACAGAGAGCACGAGGAATATAGCCACCATTATCAGGGTAGCCCAGAGGCGTGAATCGAATAGCACGACGAACATATCGTAGAACATCAGCGAGAAGTAGGCGATCGCCACCAGCGAAAACACCGCTGCAATGACAAACCCTATTACGATAGCCAAAATCCTTGCTGTCTTTTCCAGCAGGTTGATTTTCAGCAAATCTAGCTCCGTCTGTACGTAATCTTTTACCTCCGAGAAAATTGAATCTTTTTTTTCTGCCATAAAGCAAACTTTTCTATTTTTTGTCTGAAAACATTAAAAAAAACAGCGACTTCGCAGTAGTTTCCCCACAAAGTCGCTTTTATCAGAGATGTATTATGCCTCAGCTTCTTTCTTGAATTTACCAGCGACTTTGTCCTCTAATTCTTGAATTTTACCACGAAGTCCGTTGTAGCTCTCTTCGCCTAAGCCAGATTTAATTCCTTCTTTAACCTTGTCGGCTATCATCTCGCGAGTCTCCTCACCGCTTCTTGGTGCAACCAAAAGAGCTACCAATCCACCAGCGACAACTCCACCTAAAAATGCTAATAATGTGTTCTTGTTCATAATATATCTTGTTTTTTTATGTTAATACTTCCGCAAAGATACAAAAAAAATATCAAAAACCCCAATTTTTAAATATTTTTAACACCACATCTGCCGTTTTTTCTACACCTAGCGTAGAGGTATTGATGCACAAGTCGTAGGAGGTCGCCTTGCCCCACGTTTTGTTTGTGTAGAAGTTGTAGTATGCAGAGCGGTTTTCGTCTGTCTTTTCGATGAGTTTGAGCGCCTCCTGCTCCGAGATATTGAGCTTCTCCATTATATTTTTTGCTCTATCCTCTACCTCTGCCCAGAAAAACACGCTAAATAGCTTGCTATTTTCTCGCAAAATATAGTCGGCACATCGCCCTACAAATATGCAACTCTCTTTTTGAGCCAATTTCATGATGGTTTCGCTCTGAATCTTGAATATATTTTCGTTGCAGAGATAGTTTGTGTTTGAGGCAAATATCAGACTCATAGCCTTCTGCATAAAACAGAAGGTCTGCTTTTCGTCGCGTTCTTTGAAAACATCTACGTCAAGCCCGCTATCACGAGCCGCCTCGGTCAGAAGCTCCTTGTCGTAGAGCTTAAAGCCAAGGTTCTCCGAAAGCTTTTTGGCAATTGCCAAGCCTCCGCTACCTAGTTCGCGTCCAATAGTAATGATAGTATACTCCATGTTTTTGTATCTGAATTTTTAGGCAAAGATAATATATTTAGTTGACAAATGATGAATTTTCAGAGAGAAAAACTCTACAAAATTTACCATAAAAACCGATTTTACATATTGCCAATGAAGTTAAAAATTTGATTTTTTTGTTCGAGTCAAACTATTTTTTATATCTTTGCAAATTATTTTACAACAAGAAAGTTAGTTTTTATGCAGAATTTGGTTATAGTTGAGTCGCCTGCAAAGTCAAAGACAATTCAGGGATATTTAGGGAAGGATTTCGTAGTGAAGTCGTCGATGGGACACATTCGTACCTTGGCAGACAAAAAGTTTGAAGGCGAGATTAACAAGAAATATAAGCCTACATACGAGGTTTTACCCGAAAAGAAAAAAGTGGTCTCTGAACTGAAAAAAGAGGCAAAGGCGGCCGAAACAGTTTGGCTCGCTACCGATGAAGACCGCGAGGGAGAAGCTATTGCATGGCACCTGTACGACGAACTGAAGCTCAAAGAGGCTTCTACTCGCCGTATCGTTTTCCACGAGATAACCAAAGATGCTATTCAGAATGCGGTGAAAAATCCGCGTAAAATCGATAAAAACCTTGTCGATGCTCAGCAGGCTCGCTCTGTGTTGGATAAAATAGTGGGTTTTGAGCTCTCGCCTGTGCTTTGGCGCAAGGTAAAGAGCGGACTTTCGGCAGGTCGTGTGCAGTCCGTTACTGTTCGCCTCGTAGTAGAGCGTGAACGCGAGATACAGGAGTTCAAAAGCACTGAATACTACAAGGTTACGGCAATGTTTGAACTTGACGGCAATCAGTTCAAAGCCGAGCTAAAAAATAACTTTAAGACAAAAGAGGAGACCCTAAAATTCCTCGAAGCGTGTAAAGGTGCCACCTTCCGCATCGAGAGCGTAGAGACCACCAAAGGCAAACGCACTCCTGCACCGCCATTTACCACATCTACCCTGCAGCAAGAGGCTTCGCGCAAGCTCGGCTTCTCTGTGTCGCAGACCATGCGTGTGGCTCAATCGCTCTATGAGGCAGGAAAAATCACATATATGCGTACCGATTCGGTAAACCTCTCTGACCTCGCACTCGCCTCTATCAAAAAGGAGGTTGTGGAGAATTTAGGCGAAAATTACTATAAATTTAGGCGTTACGCCACCAAGTCGAAAGGAGCACAAGAGGCTCACGAGGCTATCCGTCCGACCTACGCCAAAGACAAGGACATAGACGGCACAGCTCAAGAGAAACGTCTCTACAATCTGATTTGGAAGCGTGCTGTAGCCTCACAGATGGCGGAGGCTCAGACAGAGAAGACTACCGCCGAAATATCTATTTCGGGTAGCAAAGAGATGTTTGTAGCAGTCGGCGAAGTGATAAAATTTGACGGATTCCTACGCCTCTACATGGAGAGCCGCGACGACGAGGACGGCAACTCTGAGGTGGAGAGTGTATTGCCAAACCTGAAAGCCAAACAAGAGGTTGCTCCTGCCGAAATATCGGCTCAACAGAGCTACACACGTCCTCCATTCCGCTACAGCGAGGCGTCGCTCGTGAAAAAGCTCGAGGAGCTCGGCATCGGTCGTCCTTCTACCTACGCACCTACTATCTCTACGATTCAGAACCGCGGATATGTGGAGAAGCGAGACGTGGAGGTAGAGAAGCAAGAGCAGATTACTCTGACATTGGTAAAGGATAAAATCAAAGAGACACTGAAAAAATCTAAGCAGGCTACAGAAAAAGCAAAGCTTGTGCCTGCCGATATAGGTTTTGTGGTAAATGACTTTTTGGTAGAAAATTTTCCAAAAATCATGGATTACGGCTTTACGGCAAAAATCGAAAACGACTTCGATGCGATTGCTGAGGGAGAGATGGATTGGATTGACAAAATTATCAATTTTTACGAGAATTTTAATCCAAATGTAAAGAGCGTGTTGGAGGCTACAAGCAGAGCTACAGGCGAACGACTTTTAGGCAACGACCCAAAGACAGGCAAACCCGTAATCGTAAGAATTGCTCGTTTTGGCTCAGTAGCTCAGATTGGCGAGGCTTCAGACGACGAGAAACCAATTTTTGCACCAATACCAAAGGATAAGAGCCTCGAAACAATCACGCTTGAGGAGGCTTTGGAGCTATTTAAGCTACCGATGAACCTCGGCGAATACGAGGGTCAGAGCGTGGTGGTGGCTACAGGTAGATTTGGTCCTTATCTGAAATTTGGCACCACCAACATATCACTACCAAAAGGCGAGGAACCGCTTCAGATGACTATGGAGAAGGCTATCGAGCTAATCAAGCGTCCACGCCTGCCAATCTCGCTTGGCAAAGAGGGAGGGGATCGTGGCTTCGGGTAGATTTGGAGCCTACGTGAAGTTTGGTAGCATCAACGCTTCGATTCCAAGAGGCGAAGATCCATTCCAGATAACCAAAGAGCGTGCATTGGAGCTTGTAAAAGCAAAGTCTGAGGGAAAAACCTCCTCAAAAGAGGTTCTAAAAGAGTTCTCGGAGCAGGGAATCCAAGTGCTGAACGGCAGATACGGTGCATACATCAGCTATCAGAAGAAAAATTATAAAATTCCAAAAGAGATAACTCCTGCCGAGATGACGCTTGAGCAGGCTCAAAAGATAGTAGCTGGCGAACCCACTCAAAAACGCAAAGGCACAAGACGAAAAGCCTAAGAGAGCAGTGAGGTTCAGCATTTAATATATTTATTTTTAGTAGAAAAAAGGAAAAATTGAATATTAAAATACTCGACAAATACGTTCTAAAGCAGTTTCTGACGTTGCTCGTTGCCACGTTTTTTGTCTGCCTTTTTATCATCGTAATGCAGTTTATCTGGCTGCGAATCGATGATATGATTGGCAAAGGAATTCCTATGGACGTAATGGCGAAGTTCTTTTTCTACGCCTGCCTTACCTCTACGCCAATGGCTCTGCCGCTGGCAATCCTGTTGGCATCGCTGATGACATTTGGCAATATGGGAGAGCGGCTCGAACTCATCGCGATGAAGACCTCTGGCATCTCGCTTTTCCGCATAATGCGACCGCTGATAATCTTTATCTCGTTCATCGTTGTTGGAGCGTTTTTCTATTCAAACTACGTAATTCCTGTGGCTCAAAAACGCATGTGGACACTAATGTTCTCTTTCAAGCAAAAATCGCTTGAGCTTGAGGTGCCGATTGGCGAATTTTATTCGGGAATACAAGGCAAAAATATATATGCTCGTGGTAAAGACACTCGCAAAAAAGCACTGCTTGACGTGATGATTTACGACTTTTCGAAAGGCTTTCAAAACGCCTCGATTACCGCTGCTGACACGGTAAGAATCTCTACCACAGAGGACAAGCAGTATATCCAAATCGAGATGGTTAACGGCGAATCGTTTGAGAATGTGCGTAGGCTTGAGGAGAACAACAGCAACAACGTACCATATCGTCGAGAGACTTTCAGCAAAAAAAGTCTGCTTTTTGAGTTCGATACAAGCTTTAAGGAGCTGGACGAAAATACCATGTCCAACCAACATATAAGTAAAAACATTGGCGTATTGACACGTGATATCGACTCGATAAACACAGTGCGTGATTCGCTAAAGGTGGCATTTTCTAAAACGCTCACAGAGGAGTTTTACCGAAGTCAAAACCGCCCTGCTATCTCGCAAGCTACGCAGGTACAGGCTAAAACAGCACAAGAGCTTTTTCATACCTCATCGCAAAAGGATATGGAGAGCATTACCGAGAAAGCCTCGTCAATTATTTCCAATAAAATCTCTGATGTCCGCTACAACTCAATGCTGATAGGCGAAGCAGACGACTTTTTTATCCGCCACAACATAGAGTGGCACCTAAAGTTTACGCTGTCGTTTGCCTGCCTGATATTTTTCTTTATCGGTGCACCACTCGGAGCCATCATCGGCAAAGGTGGACTTGGACTACCTACGGTAATCTCCGTTGTGCTTTTTGTCATTTATTATATCATCAACACAATGGGACAAAAGATGGCACGAGAAGGCATGTGGGATGTGTGGCAAGGAATGTGGTTTTCTTCGGCTATATTGTTGCCAATCTCGCTCTTTATCACCTACAGAGCTGTAAAAGACACAATGCTCCTAGAGGCAGACACCTACCGTAAAATCTTTGGTAAAATCAAGACTTGGATATCTAAAAGAAAAACCATAAATAGCTAAAACAAATTAGCTTATTCATGGATCATAGAAATAAAAAGACTGCCTCCCATTTCACAATGGGAGGCAGTCTCCAATCAATATTATGAAACATTCTTAAAACTTTCTGTATTATTGCAATCTTTCGAGTTTTACTGTAAAGTGGCGCATAATCTCAGCCTCCCAAACAATCTTTACACCACGTGTAATTGACTCTCTGCGATCGTAAACGTTCTTCAGAGCTGCAGCGATTACATCCATATGGTTGTTTGTATACACTCTGCGAGGAATAGCAAGACGAAGCAAGTCTAGTCCACCAAAACGATTCTCACGCGTAACTGGGTCGCGGTCTGCAAGCAGGGAACCTATCTCACAGCCTCTAATACCAGCCTCTAGGTAAAGCTCGATGGTAAGAGTTTGTGCAGGGAACTCCTCTTTTGGCACGTGTGTCAATACCTTTGGAGCATCTACAAATATAGCGTGTCCGCCAGCAGGACGTTGGTATGGGATGCCATACTCGTCGAGGCGCTTTGCCAAATACTCTACCTGCTTAATACGAGTTTCGAGGTTATCGAACTCAGTATTTTCATCTAAACCTATAGCTAGAGCGTTCATATCACGTCCATTCATACCACCGTATGTAATGTAACCTTCGTTTACAATGCCAATGATTTTAGCCTTGTCGTACCACTCCTCGATGTTTGTAGCAAAGAATCCGCCCATGTTTACAATAGCGTCTTTTTTAGCACTCATAGTCATAGCATCTGCGTATGAGAACATCTCGCGACAAATTTCTTTGATAGTCTTATTCTCATAACCCTTCTCGCGAACCTTGATGAAGTAAGCGTTCTCTGCAAAACGAGCAGAGTCAAACACTACAAGCTTGTTGTATTTATTGGCAATCTCGCGAACTTTGCGAAGATTCTCCATAGATACAGGCTGTCCACCGGAGGTGTTATTTGTGATGGTCATAATTATGAATGGCACCTCCGAAGCCTTCTCTGCTAGAAATTTGTCGAGCTTATCGGTGTCGATGTTTCCTTTGAAAGGCACCTCTTTCTGAGTGTCTTTCGCATCGTCGATAGTAAGGTCAACAGCAAAAGCCTTGCGAGACTCGATGTGTCCTTTAGTTGTATCGAAGTGTGAGTTGCCAGGCAGATAGTGTCCTGGCTTGATTGCAATCGAAAAGAAAACGTTTTCAGCAGCACGTCCTTGGTGCGTAGGCAAAACGTATTTGAAACCAGTGATTTTGTTAATAGTCTCTTTCATGTTTCTGAACGATGTAGCACCAGCATAGCTCTCGTCGCCCATCATCACTCCAGCCCACTGTCTGTCAGACATTGCTCCTGTACCAGAGTCTGTCAGAAGGTCTATATAAACCTCCTCGGCATTGAGTTGAAACACATTATAATGCGCGGCTTTCATCCACTTTTCACGCTCCTCGCGTGTAGATTTTCTGATGGGTTCTACCATCTTAATCTTCCATGATTCTGCAAAAGGTAATTCCATTTTTTTTATATTTTTAGTTGTTAATAATTTGACAATGTGATTTCCCCGCAAAGTTACTAATTTTTTTACTTAAAAAATAGAGTTTTTTTTGTTTATTGTTATAATATAGAAATT
>CAYFSY010000041.1:0-11992 GCA_964345905.1 uncultured Paludibacteraceae bacterium
CCGAGGTCAGTGCCAAGCCGAATAGCACGCCGATGGTTACCACCTTGTGGATACTGTTGAATGCTGAGTAGGGTTTTCGCTCAAACATTCTGAATCTAAAGACTTTAGTCTTTCTAAATAACTTTTTTCTCATTACGATTTACTTTTTTTGATAAATGAATTTATAATTTAATTGTTGATTTATAAATATTCTCTATCTGATAATCTTGAAAACGCCATTGGCATTGAGCTTGATGATACGCGATGGTTGTGCTTCCCCCCGCTCCTCTTGCCTAAATGGGACTATGTAGTCCACACGGCTTTTTATCTCCTCCGAAATCTCTGCAAAGCACTTTGGCGAAGGCTCACCGCTGAGGTTTGCCGAAGTGGACACAATCGGACGACCGAGCAGACGGCAGAGGTCATGGGAAACCTGCTCTTTGGTTACACGGATGGCTACAGAGCCGTCGTCAGAAATTAGGTTTTTGGCTAAATAACGAGCCTTTTCGTACACAATGGTGGTGGGGGTGGTGGCGCACTCTATCAAGTTCCAAGCAAGCTCAGGCATCTCGCCGACGTAGTAGGGAATCCTCACCGCATCATCGACAAGTACTATCATGGACTTCTCTGCCAAGCGGCTCTTTATGCTAAAAATACGCTCTACTGCCACCTCTTGAGTGGCATCGCAGCCTATTCCCCAAATGGTATCGGTAGGGTAGAGTATCACTCCGCCTCGCTTCAGAGTATCCACAGCTTGTCGCAGTTCGGGTGCTATTTCTCGCCTCATCTCTATTTTTGCTTTTTTATCTGAAAATGGTTTTTTAGAAAATTCCCACAAAATTACTACTTTTATTGCGATTTTAGCCAATTATTTGCTAACTTTGCCGACTAATAAACCATTATTTAGTCATTGTTTTTATGAAAAAATCGCTTATTGCTATTATGGCTATGCTTCTGCTCGTAGCTCCTGCAGATGCTAAGAAAAAGGATAAATCGACTTTGGTAAAAATCTACACCACCGAAGGCAACATCACGGTAAAGCTCTACGACGACACGCCACAGCACAAAGAGAACTTCTTGCAACTTGTGCGTGCAGGCAAGTACGAGGGGTTGCTATTTCATCGAGTGATAAAAAATTTTATGATTCAAGGTGGCGACCCAGAGTCTAAAGATGCTCCAAAAGAGAAGCAACTTGGTGCGGGGGATTTGGGTTACACGCTGCCGGCAGAGATAAAATTTCCTGAACGTTACCACAAATACGGTGCTTTGGCGGCGGCTCGCACAGGCGACCAAGTGAACCCCGAAAAGCGTTCGTCGGCATCGCAATTCTACATCGTTACAGGCAAGCAGATGAGCGAGGACGAGCTGCAAGGTTTAGAGAAGGCTTTGACTCGACGTTTGGCGCTGAAAGAGCCTTTCGTGTACAACAACGAGCAACGCATGCAATACAAGACTTTCGGTGGTACACCGCATTTAGACGGTGCTTACACCGTTTTTGGCGAGGTGGTAAAGGGTTTTGATGTTTTGGAGAAAATTCAGAATAAAGCCACAGGTGCAGCCGACCGTCCAGAGGAGGATGTAAAGATTTTGAAAATGAAAATTACAAGGAGATAGAATGCATATAATTGATTATAAAGGAGTTGAACTCACGCACGATGAGTTGATAGTGTTGCAAAACGTGGACTTTCAGGTCACGAAAGGCGAGTTTATCTATCTGTGTGGCAAGACGGGTAGCGGCAAGAGCTCGCTGCTGAAGTCGCTCTACGCCGAGATGCCTATCAGGCGAGGCGAGGCGAGGATTTTCGATTACGATTTGTCTAAAATCTCACGTCGGCAGATTCCTTTTCTGCGTCGCCAGATTGGAATTATTTTCCAAGACTTCCAGTTGCTTCACGACCGCTCTGTACGCCAAAACCTCGAGTTTGTGCTCAAAGCCACAGGCTGGAAAGACAAGAGGAAAATCGACGAGCAGATAGACTTTGTGCTACAGACCGTAGGACTGCCACAGAAGGGATACAAGCGTCCGCACCAGCTATCGGGTGGCGAGCAACAACGCATCGTAATAGCACGCTCTCTGCTCAATTCGCCGCAACTGATTGTGGCAGACGAGCCTACAGGCAACCTCGACCCCAGCATCGCAGCCGAAATCGTGGCGTTGCTGCAAGAGATTTCGAGGGGTGGCACAGCCGTCATCATGGCAACCCACAACATGACGCTTGTAGAGCGTTTCCCAGGGAAGGTCTATCTGGTGGAAAACGAAGGCATCAAAGAGGTGGTCTAAAAAAGAAAAGCTGAACTTTTATAAATCCCCCGAAAAAAGTGTTTGAGCAAAGGCTTTTAGAGCAATTGGTGGAGTATATCATCAAGTTTCTCTTGCGTGGCAACGAGGAGTTGTCGTCTTTGGTGTGCTACACCCATGAGCCTGAAAAATACCCGCACGGCAAGCTGTTTATCAAGCCTTCTGGCTTTTTCTCGTCTGAGGATTACCTCACGGAAAGCTCACTTCCAAAGCTGCCACTGCAAAGGGTTGACGGCGTAGAGCTGCTCTACGGAAAGCCTTTGGTGGAGGTGCGAGAGGGTAGGGTGCTGGTGGAGGCAGACTTGGTGGCAAGTAGCTTTTTTTTGCTATCGCGCTACGAGGAGGTGGCGAGCTCTGCGGATAAGTTCGACCAGCACGGACGCTTCTCTGGCAAAGAGTCTCTGCCGTGTAGAGCGGGATTTATAGAACGTCCTTTGGTAGATGAATACAGCAAACTTATGCTAAAGTGGCTCGAGATGGCAGGCGTAAGCGTACCTGCCCCGAAAGAGGGATTTTCGAAAATATACCTTACGCATGACGTGGATATGCTTGGATTCTACCAGCATCCTCGCGGTTTTCTGAGCGGGATTTATCACTCTTTGTTCCAGAGAGATGCAAGCCTCCGTAGTGTTCTGCAGTCGCAACTATCGATAGAGAAAGACCCTGCCTACACATTCCAGTGGCTCATGGATCAGGATTCGAGGGTTGAGGGATCGGAGTCTTGGTTTTTTATAAAAGCTGTAACAGAGAGCCAATATATTTACGATAAACCACTATACAGCCAGTATTCTAAACGGCTTCAGGAGTTGATAGGAAAAATCCAAGAGAGTGGTGGCAAAATCGGACTTCATTCGTCTTACCGCTCATACCATGAGGCGGAGGTGTTACTGAGTGAGGCTGAGAGCCTACGTCAAGCCACACGCTTGGACGTAACCGCCAACCGTTGCCATTACCTCTCTATTCAACCGCCAACCCGTCCAGAACCCTACCTTGAGGCTGGTATCACAGATGACTTTTCGCTGACTTACGCTTCGCATGCTGGCTTTCGTATTGGCACCTCTTATCCTGTCCGTTGGATAAATCCTTGTAGCTTGGAAATTCTACCGATTATTCTGCACCCAACTGCCATAATGGATGGCACGTTAAGCGGAGAGGAGTATATGAACCTCACGGCAGAGGAGGCACTTTCGCAGTCGTGGCAGATGATAGAGCAGGTGAGAAAATACGGTGGCGAGCTTGTGCTACTATGGCATAATACGAGTGTTGTAGAAAAAATAAACTCCTATCATAGAGAACTTTATGAGAAAATTATAAAAAAACTCAGCTAAAAATTTTGCTAGTTCAGAAAAAAGTATTACCTTTGCAGTCCAAAACAGTTCGGGATGTAGCGCAGTCCGGTTAGCGCACCTGCTTGGTATCCCGACAAAGAGAGAGCTTTTCTTCAGAAAGGTTCTCTCTTTTCTTATATATTGGTTGATAAAAAAACTACCTACGCCTTTGTGGAGCAGGTAGTTTATGTTTTTATTACTCTATAATATTTAAAAGAATACCAAAGGTAGAGTAGGGGTGTCTACAGTTTTGTAAGTGAATACCATCTCTGGGGTAAACTGCATAACACGCTCTAAGAAGTTGTAGCCTTTTCTGAAGTTACAGTCGAATACTACTTTTAGTCCTTCGTAATCAGGGATAGTGCATTTGATAGTAGTAGCTCTGTCGCAATATATATAACTTCCTGTAGAAGTAGCACTAAGGTCTTCTGTCATCTGATACCAACTTATAAGAGCACCTGTTTTTGCTCCATTTTTCAGAGCTTCGAACTGAACAAACTGAAACTTAGCGTCTGGATTATCAGTAGAGAAGTTTGGATCTTCTATTATAACTTTGTCTCCTGCAAGATCAGTTATCGACATAAAGTTCTCTGTAGATACGTTTATCGGTAGGTTGAAGGTGATCGCTCCTGAGTTGTAAGGAACACGCTGTATAGGTCTTAATACAGATGTGGAGTCGTTGATCTTAACATAGAAAGAGGCTTCTACTTCGTCGCATACTTCGTTGTGTGTAGCTCCGTCAGGTACATTAATAGTAATTTTTTGTGTGCCATCTTTCTCTTTCTTACAAGATGTGGCAAATAGTGCTAATGTCAGAGCCATCAGCAAGCTCAAAAACTTTATTTTCCTCATTTTTTGATTTTAATATGATTGTTAAAAAAATATCTGCAAGGTAGTGTTTTTAATGCAAATAATGCTAATTCTATCAAAAAAAAACTCCTAAGTAATTTAGGAGTTTAAGTTTTGGTCATTAAATTATAATCTGCCATCTACATGATGTCTATCCACAAAGTTTTTCACATCGAATATAACAGAACCGCTTCTATGGAAACCTTCAAAGTCAAAAGTTCTAAAATCTTCGTGAGCCACAGCTAAAATTATGGCTTCATAATCTTTATTTACATCTACCTCTTTGATAGCTTTAACCCCATATTCATGATAGAGTTCATTGTTATCTACCCAAGGGTCGTAGATATCTACGTTCATGCCAAATTCTTGTAGTTCTTTGTGTATATCCACCACTTTTGTGTTACGTATATCCGGACAGTTTTCCTTAAATGTTACCCCAAGTATTAGTGCATTAGAGCCTTTTATCTTGAGTCCTTTGTTTATCATTAGTTTCATCACTTTATTTGCAATGAATACAGCTATAGAGTTGTTGACGTGTCTGCCAGATAATATTACTTGTGGGATGTATCCTGCTTTTTCAGCTTGTTTAGCCAAATAATATGGGTCAACAGATATACAGTGCCCGCCGACGAGTCCAGGGCGATATTTTAGGAAGTTCCATTTTGTTCCTGCCACCTCTATTACGTCATTTGTATCTATACCCATGTGGTCGAAAATTATTGCAAGTTCGTTCATAAAAGAGATGTTGATGTCTCTTTGAGTATTCTCAATTATCTTGCTGGCTTCGGCAACCTTTATCGATGGTGCTTTGTGTGTGCCTGCCTCTATTATTGAACGATATAGAGCATCTACTTTTTCGGCTATTTCTGGTGTAGAGCCTGAGGTTACTTTTTGAATCTTTGTAAGAGTATTTACCTTATCTCCTGGATTTATGCGTTCAGGAGAGTAGCCTGCAAAGAAGTCTTGATTGAACTTTAAGCCAGAAACCTTCTCTATAATCGGCACACAATCCTCCTCTGTACAGCCTGGATAGGTTGTGGATTCATAAATTACGATATCACCTTTGCTTAGCACAGAGCCTATCATAGCAGAGGCGTTTTGCAGAGGTTTTAGGTCTGGTGCATTGAAGCTATCTATAGGTGTGGGTACTGTAACAATGTATATGTTACAACTTTTCAAATGCTCTTTATTAGCAGAAAATACCAATCCTTTGTCGTCAGATGTTTTTGCTAGTTCTGTAGCCTCTTTCATCTTCTCTAGATCAGCCTCTTTTGTGTGGTCTTTGCCACCTTGGAGCTCTTTTACTCTACTCTCGTTGATGTCGAAGCCTATAACACTATATTTTCTTCCGAATTCAATTGCTAATGGTAATCCAACATACCCAAGACCAATGACTGCGATTTTATCCATAAAGTCGATTCCTTTTAGATATGAATATATGTAAATCCATTAGTTTCCATTTCATTTTTGTCGTATATGTTTCTTCCATCTATCACTACAGGAGAAGCCATAAGTTTGTATAGTTTTTCCCAATTTGGTAGTCTGAACTCCTTCCACTCTGTCAGCATAAAAAGTGCCTCTGCACCCGTTGCGGCATCGTATATGTCCTCGGCATATTCTACTTTATTACCAACTCTCCTTTTTGCTTCGTCCATAGCCACAGGGTCGTAAACCTTGATGTGGCAGCCAGCTTCAAGCAACTTGTCTATCATTGAAAGTGAGGTTGCCTCACGCATGTCGTCTGTTTCGGGCTTGAACGAAAGTCCCCAGATAGCAACTTTTTTGCCTGCAATATTGCCAGAGAAGTGTCTGCTAAACTTATCAAAAAGTATAGTCTTCTGCTTTTGGTTAACTCTCTCTACCGCCTCTAAAACTTGCATTTCATAACCGTGCTCTTTTGCCGTGTTTATCAATGCTTTAACATCTTTTGGGAAACAGCTTCCGCCATATCCACAACCCGGATACAAGAACTTATTACCGATACGAGTGTCTGAGCCAATACCGATACGCACCATATTTACGTCTGCTCCAACTATCTCGCATAGATTAGCAATGTCGTTCATAAACGATATTCTTGTGGCGAGCATTGCGTTTGAAGCATACTTTATCATCTCTGCAGAGGGAATATCGGTATATATGATTCGATAGTGGTTTAGGGTAAATGGCTTGTAGAGCTTATCCATAATCTGTTTTGAACGCTCACTATCTACGCCTACCACTATTCTATCAGGACTCATAAAGTCTTTGATAGCGGCTCCCTCTTTCAGAAACTCAGGGTTTGAAGCAACGTCAAAATCTACTTTTACGCCTCGTTTGTCTATCTCTGCTTGAATAGTCTGCTTTACCTTCTCTGAAGTGCCGACAGGCACAGTGCTTTTGGTTACAAAAAGCAGATACTTGTTTATGTTTTGTCCAACCTGCTTTGCTACATCTATCACGTGGTGTAGGTCAGCAGAGCCGTCTTCGCCAGATGGTGTGCCGACAGCACAAAACACCGCCTCGACATCGTCTAAACACTCTGTAAGGTCGGTGGTAAAGTGTAGTCTGCCTGCATTGTGGTTTTTTACCACTATTTCAGACAAGTGTGGCTCGTAGATTGAGATGACTCCGTTTTTTAGCTTCTCAATCTTATCTTTATCGATATCTACACAGGTTACGTCAACCCCCATCTCTGAGAAGCACGTTCCCGATACGAGTCCTACATAACCAGTGCCAACAACGGCAATTCTCATTATGTGTTCTCCTTTTTTATGAAATTATTTTGCTAACTCGATATACTTGTCTATCTCGTAAGCTAACTGTGAATCGAAATACTTATCTTTGATAGTCTGATAGCACTCCAAAGCCTTAGCGTTGTCTTTTTTCTCGTAGAGGTAGATATCGCCAAGTTTTTTTAGGAAAATAGGCGAGATAGCCTCATTTTCGTAGTCAGCGGCCTTTTTGAAATAAGTGATAGCTTGATCGATGTCGCCTTTCTCTACGTAGCAGTCGCCGATAAGTCCGTCCATTGCAGGAGCAAAGTTTACAGACTTGCGGTTAGCTTTTTTTGCGTAGTCGATAGCGTCATCAAAATTGCCAAGATAGAACGAACAAGTAGCAGCACCTATAGCCGCCTCGTTCTTTGCCTTAGTGATTTTGTATGACGAGTAAATTTCAGCAAAACCGCTGTTGATGCCGTCTCCATTCAAAGCCAAAGCGAAAGAGTCGCGTGCAAGGTTTGCCTCACACCACACGAGTTTGGCTTCAGCCTCCTCGTTTTTAGGGTCTAAGTAATACTTTTTACCCAAAAATCCTATTAGTACAACAGCCACTATAGCTATCAATACAGTGTAAACAATCTTTTGATTTTCTTCGAAAAAACTCTCTACTTTAGTGAGCTTTGCACCCATGTCTAGCTCTTCTGAATTGCCTTGATTCTTTTCGTTTTTCATAAACCTTGATATTTTATTTGTGTTTTTTGATTAAACTGATTTTAGCTTGCAAAGATACAATTTTTTTTTGAATAATAGATGTTATTCTATAGAATTCTGTGTAGAGAGTAGAGCATAGCATACAAAAACAACTCCTACCTTAGAATGGCAGGAGTTGTTTTTAGATGTTTTTTAATATCAAATCTTTACATCGCAATAGCTGCGTTGTTTATCCACTGGTAGATGCCGCTTATCAAGCCGATAACGATGATACCGGCGAAGCAAGCCACCATACAGATACGTGCATATACGTCTGCCTTTACTCTCTCTACAGAACCATCCTCACGCTCTCTGATGTACATAGCTTTCACTATTGTCAGATAGTAGTATAGTGAGATTACTGTGTTTACCAAAGCGAGGAATACAAGTACCCAGAAGCCAGATTTTGCAGCAGCCATAAAGATGAATATCTTACTGAAAAATCCTGCAAAGATAGGAATACCTCCGAGCGAGAACACAGCAAGCATCATCAGAAATGCCCACTTTGGATTTGACTTAGATAGTCCGTTGAACGCCTTGATAGAGGTGTCGCCTCCGTTACCTTGCTCTACGGCAGAGATTACAGAGAACGCTCCGAGGTTCGAGAATATGTAGATAAGCACGTAGAATACTATTGCTGTCATGCCAAGCTCGTTGTTTGCAATGATACCAAGCACGATGTAACCCGCTTGCGAGATAGAGGAGAAAGCAAAGAATCGCTTAATGTCTGTCTGACGCAGAGCAAAGAGGTTACCAAGCGTAATGGTAACGATGATAAGCACCCAGAGAATTCCTTGCCACTCAGCCAACATATTTCCGAAAACCTTCATCATTACAAACATCAGAGCGAATGCTGCTGCACCCTTCGATATAACCGAAAGATATGCTGTAACCGATGTTGGTGCTCCTTGATAGACGTCTGCTGTCCAGAGGTGGAAAGGCACAAGTGATAGCTTAAAGCCAAGACCAGCGAAGAAAAACACCAATCCCACGATGCTCAGAGCAGACGAGAATAGGTTGCCAGCCATGTCTGAGAAGTAGAGCGTGCCAGCCGAACCGTATAGGAACGATACACCGAATAGCGTTACCGCAGATGCCAGTGCCGAGAGGAATATAAACTTAACGCCTGCCTCGGCTGATTTCTCTTGCCACTTGTTTAGAGCCACAAGCGATGCCAAAGGAATTGAAGCCATCTCCATACCGATGTAGAGCATCATGAAGTTACCTGCCGAAATCATCAGATACATACCAAGCATTGTTATCACTGTGATGATAAAGAATTCCGAGCGTTTGCCACGAACCTCATCAGAGCTAAGCCACTTGTACGACTGCAAAAACACAAGGAATGTACCGATGTTCAACACGTTTTTCATTATCGAAGTAAGCGGGGTAGAGACAAACATTCCGCCGAAAGCCTCGCCGTGATGTTTAGGCAGGAATCCCCAAACCGTAAACAGACCAAATAGCAGTAGAGCTACAGGGAAAAACCAGTTTTTCTCTTTTGAGCCTATTACATCGCAGAAAAAGAGTACGACAAACAAGGCAATTATGCCAATCTCGTGTTGTAGAAATAAGAAATTACTAAAATCCATATCTTTTTATTTTCCTTTTTTTATTGATTTATAAACTCAAACTTCATTATAATGCTGCTGTAAGCTGACTAACAACAGGAACTACACCTTCGGTAATCATCGTAGATACACCCATTGGATACATACCGATGAATGCGATAAAGATGATGAGCACCACTACAGAGACCCTTTCGTACCAAGCAGCGTCAGGCAATCCAACGTGGTGTTGGTCTTGGATAGGTCCGTAGAGGATTTTACCCACTGTACGAAGGATATACACCGCTGTAATCACAATCGAGCAGCAAGCGATAATGGTAAATGTAGTGTAGAAAATTCCGGGATTTTGGAACGCTCCCACAAAGATAGTCATCTCTGCTACAAATCCGCTAAGTCCGGGTAACCCGAGTGAAGCCAAACCCGCAATCACATAGCACACAGAGGCGAATGGCATGATTTTCATCAGTCCACCCATCTCGCGGATGTCACGTGTGTGAGTTCTGCCGTATATCAGACCAATCAAGGCAAAGAATAGAGCCGTCATTAGTCCGTGTGAAAGCATCTGCATGATAGCGCCAGTCATAGCGGTCTCGTTGAGCATTAGGATTGCAAAAAGCACAAGTCCGCAGTGGCTCACAGATGAGTATGCGTTGATGTACTTTAGGTCTGTCTGCACCACAGCCGAGAATGCTCCGTAACCAACCGAGATACCTGTCAGTATTAGGAATATCCAGCCAAGTTCGTGAGCTGCCTCAGGCATCAGATATATCGCTACGCGGAAACAGCCGTAACCTCCGAGCTTCATCAGCACACCTGCGTGAAGCATAGATACCGCCGTAGGTGCCGCTGCGTGACCGTCAGGACTCCAAGTGTGGAATGGGAATAGAGCACCAAGCACACCAAATCCGAGGAACGTTACAGGGAAAATCCAGCGTTGTTGCTCGATTGGAATAGATAGGTTGTTGGCAATCTCTACAAGATTGAATGTTGTAGCACCAGAGTAGAAGTATATTCCGATGATACCAATCATAAGGAAAGCCGAGCCACCCATCAGCATCAGCGTTAGTTTCATTGCCGAATACTCTTTTCTGCCTGTTCCCCAAAGTCCAATCAGCAGATACATAGGTATCAGAGCCACCTCGTAGAACATAAACATAGAGAATAGGTCGATTGTAATAAAGAAACCAAACACACCTATGCTAAGCAGGCAATACCAGAGGAAATACTCCTTTGCCATATTCATATTCCACGATGAAAATACACCTGTGAAAACTATGATAGACGAAAGAGCAATCATCACCACAGATATGCCGTCCACTCCAAGAGCCATTGTGATATTTAGCGGCTCATACCAAGTCCAAGTAGATGTCAGCAACATCTCTGCATCAGGGTTTAGAGCACGTGCTTGCATAAATTGCACTATCAGAACTACTGTCAGAGCTACCAAAGCAGAGGCTCCAACTACCATTACTCCCCTAATAGCTTTCATCTCTTTTACCATGAAAAGAGCGATAATCATTAGGATTGGTATAAACACAAATAAACTTAAAATATTCATATCTTAATCTTTCTTTTTTCTTTAGTGTTAAACAATTTATGCAAAAATCAATACTACAATAGCAATCACTAATACTCCAAAGATGAGGAACTTAGCGTAAGACTGCATACGTCCAGACTGCAGAGGACGAACCTTGTGCGAAGCCGCTTGTGTAGTAGAAGCCATTCCGTCGAATGTGGCGTCTATCACGTGGCGGTCAAACCAAGCAATCGGACGGCTGATGCAGTTGAATATCACTTTCTTTGTGATAAAGAGCCAAACCTCGTCGAGGTAGAATTTGTTCAATGTTGCAGTATAAAGTCCTTTGAACTTCGCTGCCAACTCTGCAGGCTTTTCGCTCTGCTTGAAGTAGAGGAAGTATGCCACTGCAATACCTATTACTGCCACTATTACGCTGAGCGAAGCCACAGTCATATCTATGTGCATCTCGAAAGGCATTTGGTCTGAAGAGATAAATTTCGAAAATGGTATCAGACCTGCAAATACTGCATATACCGCCAAAATCATCAGTGGCAGAGCCATTGCTATACCGCTTTCGTGAGGCTTGTGGTCGTGATAATCGCGTTTGCCGTTGAAGAATATCCCGAAGTATAGGCGGAACATATAGAACGCCGTCAGACCAGCTACAATCCATAGTGTCCAGAATATCACAGGTTGGTTGTGGAACGCTGCCGCCAAAATCTCGTCCTTCGAGAAGAATCCAGAGAATGGTGGAATACCTGCGATAGCCAGACAAGCGATTAGGAATGTGATGCTTGTGATTTTCATATATTTATGCAAACCACCCATTGCACTCATCTCGTTTGAGTGAACAGCGTGGATTACCGAACCAGCACCGAGGAATAGCAACGCCTTGAAGAATGCGTGAGTGAAGAGGTGGAACATAGATGCCATGTATCCAAGTCCGTCGTGTCCGCCGTAGCCTGATACTCCGAGAGCCGCCATCATGTAGGCAATCTGCG
>CAYFSY010000042.1:0-11927 GCA_964345905.1 uncultured Paludibacteraceae bacterium
ATGGCGTTACAATGATGCTTGGCGATGCAAAAGACAGCTTGGCGAAACTGCTCGAGCAACTTTAATTCCTAACAAGTATATTATAAAAAAGGAGTGTCCTAAAAAGACACTCTTTTTTGTTTTGTATAATTGGATAGTTAAAACCCGGTTAATACTTTCGGTTGATAATCTCCGAATAGATAAACGCCTTTTTGAAGTCCTCAGCATCGTTGAGCTCTACCTCTACGCTACGAGTTTCAGGCTCGGTGAGACCAATCTTTTGGTTTGTTGCCTTGGGTGTTTTATGCTGTTCGCCGACAAACATATCCCTCATCACTTGTGTCTGCTGCTGAGCCGATATAGCGTGCTCAAGCTGCACTCTCTGAGGCTCTACTCTTTCTGTATGGGAATCACCAAAATCGTCTCCCGCAAAGGTTGGTTGAGGCTTGCGTCTGAGTGGTTTTGTCTGTTTTTGTCGCTTCTGCTCCTCTTGCTGCTTTTTCATCGCTTTGATAAAAGGCGAAAACATAGCTTTCAGCACAGAGAAAACTACCGCCGCTATCACCACAATTCCCACAATATCGTTTATAAAATCTGTCATATCAAATCCTTTTTTTAATCAGTTATTAAATGACCACCGCTTGAGTGCAGTAGAATATCTAAATGTAGCTGCCTATCTTGATTTCTGCTAACCTCTACTCTACCCGAAATTATATCAAAAGCCTCTCCGCCAAAGTTAAGCAAAGAGCCTCTATTCTGAGCCTTATCTGACGGCACAAGCGTAAAGTTTCGCAACGCTCCGTCCTCCAAACGATAGCTTCCCAAAGGCAAAGTCCCTGCACTCAGAGGTGCTACAAACTCAATCAGCAAGCGGTCTCCTTGAGCATTCAGCAAAGTCGCCTTGAATATATTGTTTTTTGAGGAATAGACATCTCCTAAGTTCTCAATCTTTTGCAGTGTGCCGAACCTCAGTGTATCAGACGGGGGTAGAGTATAATCTACAAACTTGATTTCCCCATGATAAGCCACATGAATAGTCTCTTGTCGATCGCCGATAAATGTAGCCGAAACAGTATAAATGTCACCATTTTTACCCATAGTCATCACACCACCCTCGATTGCGGTAGCAGAGCTACTTCCGACAGATGTGTATCCAAGAAATGAGCCTGAAATATACGTTGCTCCATCTTTTTGCCAAAAATACCCTTTACGATATGTCTGATTTTCCACTCCTTCGCTTGGATAGAAGTCTATCTGCGGAATGTCTCGCATTTCTGGTGGAAATTGTAGTAACATATTCATATAATATCCCGCACCGCTTGTAGAGCCGTCAAGACCAATCTCATAGCCATCAGAGAGTAGTCGCAATATGCATTGTCCTACTGTGGAATTTTCTTTGCTTTCCCCATAGAAATATGCTACCGCCTTAGAAAAGCTCATATCAAAAGAGACAGGACTCACGGTAATTTCCATAGTTGCCTTAACATCTCTGTACGAGGCAGTTATGGTGCACTTGCCTGAATAAATGGCTCTTACCTCACCCATTTGACCCACTCGCACCACAGAGTTGTCAGACGAAGTCCAAGTGATGAGGTTGTAGTTTGTGCTCTCTATAGGCGAAAAGAATAGCTCAAGCGTATCCACCTGACCTACTGTCATCTGCTTGGCACTATCAGTAAAATAGAGCTTTTGCACTTCGTTTTGGTCGCAAGCAAAAAACGCCAACAGCACCGCCGTCAGCAGACAAAGTCTTGTAAATAAACATTTTGCAACCTTCATTATCTCAAATAAAATCAAAAACGATGAGCAAAGTTAATTATTTTTTTCAACACAAAAAAATAAAGCCTTCAAAAAAGAAGGCTCTATTCATTTTCCTTAAAAAAAGCAACAAAGTACTTTATTCTGCAGAAATTGCTTCTGAAGGACAAACACTTGCGCAAGAACCGCAAGATATGCAAATTGTTGGGTCGATTACAAAGATATCACCCTCTGAAATTGCTCCTACTGGACATTCGCCAATGCAAGTGCCACAAGCAACACAATCTTCTGAAATAACGTAAGCCATTTAATCAAAAATTTTAATTAGTAATTAGTAATTTTTTGTTGTGCAAAGGTAGTTGTTTTTTTTTAATTGGCAAGCAAAAATCTCTCTTTTTGTAGTTTTTTTATGCATTTTATACTTTCATCTATTATTCAATAAATTCCATTTATATCTTTTATGTTATCTTTGCAGAAAATTATTAATTAAACACATAGAATATAAAGTTATGGCAAAGACACATCTTCAAGGAATGGAAGTAAATACTCGTGGCAATATGCCTGAGGTTGGTGCTACAGCACCTGATTTTAAGTTGGTAAAAAATGATTTGAGCGAAACTACTCTTGCTGATTTCAAAGGCAAACGCGTGGTACTCAACATGTTCCCAAGTATTGACACAGGCGTTTGTGCAATGTCTGTTCGCAAATTCAACGAAAAGGCTTCGAAGCTTAGCAACACTATGGTAGTGTGTGCATCGCAAGACCTACCATTTGCACTCGGTCGCTTCTGTGGTGCAGAGGGTATCGCTGATGTAGTTACAGGTTCGGATTTCCGCTACAACAATCTGGCAGAGGCTTACAACCTGCTTATGGTTGACGGTCCTCTAAGCGGACTTTTGGCTCGCTCGGTAGTGGTAATAGACGAAAACGGCAAGGTTATCTACACCGAACTCGTTAACGAAGTTACTACAGAGCCTAATTACGATGCGGCTTTAGCTGTTTTGAAATAAAAGATGGTTCATATATAAAACTTTTAGTGGAGCAGAGAAATCTGTGCCACTTTTTTATTTGCCTTTGCTGTTGCAATTTTGGCAAACGCCTTTCAAAACAAAATTTACGTTTGATAGTAAAAATCCTTCTGGTAGCTGGATTGGCGGTACTCGGTTTGCTCTAAGACAGATAACATCACCACACTTTTGGCAATAGAAATGTGGGTGAAGGTCGTCGTAGTGCGATGAGCAGCAGAGGTCGCTGCACACCGAATACTTTAGGCTCCCCGAACCGTCGTCAATTGTGTGCAGGAGATGATGTTCGTGGAAAAGTTGCAGGGTGCGGAATAGCGTGGATTTATCCACTGTGCCGATTCTCTCCTCAATCTGTCCGAGAGAGAAAGCTCTATCCATACCCAAAATCTCCCGCAATACCAAAATCCGTATTGCCGTAGGATTTATCCCTTTTTCCTCTAAAATGTGCTCCTCTTCAGTCATTTTTCTAAGAATAATTGTGCAAATTTACTAAAAAATGCTGTAAGTTTACATATCATCAAGCAAGTTATTATGTTTATCTGCAAATTAAATGATAGATATTTTGATAAAAAACGAGCCGTTTTCACCCTCAAACCCCATCAACTATTTGTTGTAATACAAAAAAAATGTATTATCTTTGCACTCGAAATTTTACAACTAAAACAATTTTTAATAAAAACATGAATTACGCTTTTCCGGCAGAGTGGGCACGACAAGAGTTTGTTTTACTTGCTTTCCCGCATCAATACACAGATTGGAGCTATATGTTAGACGAGGCTCAGGAGTGTTACAAAAACATCATTTTTACAATCCTAAAGTATGAAAGCGTTGTGATAATCTGCCAAGATGTTAACGAAGTAAGAGACTATTTGGGGTTCGACAACAAAATGTACACATACAGCGAGGTTGGCGAGGCTTCAGTTTTTGAAAACGAGCTTGGCTATAAGGCTGTGCTTGTGGAGATTATGACAAACGACACTTGGTGTCGCGACTTTGGTGGCATCACGGTTTTCAACACAGAGAAAAAAGAGGGCGAACGTCGCCAAAAGTTTGTACACGACTTCTCTTTCAACGGCTGGGGACTAAAATACGCCTCCAACCTCGACAACTTGGTAACCATGAAGCTTTTTAGCAACGAGGATATAAACGAGATATTCGACCAAAACTATCAATATTCCTCAGCTAGAACCTTTATACTCGAAGGTGGCAGCGTAGAGAACGACGGTGGAGGCACAATTCTTACCACAGAGCAGTGCCTGATGTCGAAAAACCGCTCAAACTTCAACCGAAATGCTATTACCACACGCTTCCGCCAATATCTTGGTGCAGATAGAGTGCTTTGGCTGAAACATGGATTCTTGGCTGGCGACGACACCGATAGCCATATCGATACACTTGCACGCTTTGCCGACAGAGAGACTATTCTATACGTAAAATGCGACGACGAGTTTGATATGCACTATGAGGAGCTACAGCTGATGGAGGAGGAGCTAAAGGCTCTGCTTACCAAAAAAAAAGAGCCATACAAACTAATTCCGCTACCAATGGCAGACC
The DNA here is from genome assembly GCA_964345905.1 of uncultured Paludibacteraceae bacterium. Taxonomy (GTDB): domain Bacteria; phylum Bacteroidota; class Bacteroidia; order Bacteroidales; family Paludibacteraceae; genus F0058. Next base: position 4,317 of record CAYFSY010000042.1, read on the forward strand.
CTGTCTATGAAGATGGCGAAAGGTTGCCTGCCACATACGCCAACTTCCTTGTGTTAAACGGAGTGGTGCTGGTGCCTTCGTACAATTCGCCAAAAGACGAAATTGCCAAAGAGCAGATACAAAAAGCGTTCCCAAATCAGATAGTAGAAATGGTCGACTGCCTGCCGCTTATCAAGCAGCACGGCTCGCTACACTGTATCACGATGCAGTTTCCGAAATAAGAGATTTTGTAGAGTTTCAAGGGACAGACCTATGCGGGTTTGTCCTTTTTTTTGTTAAGCGAAAAACACCATTTTTCCTACAAAAACAGGGCAAAAAAATTTGCTTATTTCGAGAAAAAAATGTATCTTTACAAACTTTTTGCGGGTGCTTATTTCATGTTTTTAAGCATTCCAAGTTTTTTGATTAATTGTAAAAGAATAAGATAATTTTTTAGACTAAATGACTGAAAATCACGGAAGACTTATCAAGGTAGATATCGACGAACAGATGCGTTCGGCTTATATCGACTACTCAATGTCCGTAATCGTGTCGCGTGCTTTGCCTGACGTAAGAGACGGACTTAAACCTGTTCATCGCCGAGTGCTATTCGGTATGAACGAACTTGGAAATACAAACGACAAACCATATAAGAAATCGGCTCGTATCGTGGGCGAAGTGATGGGTAAATATCACCCACACGGCGACTCGTCTATCTACGGCACTTTGGTTCGCTTGGCTCAGCCTTGGGCTATGCGCTACACCCTAGTCGATGGACAAGGAAACTTCGGCTCGATAGACGGCGACGGAGCTGCGGCAATGCGTTATACGGAGGCTCGTATGACTAAGCTGGCAGAGGTGATGCTCGAGGATATAGATAAAAATACGGTGGACTTCAAGTCGAACTTCGACGAGACCCTGAAAGAGCCAACCGTATTGCCTGCTCGCCTGCCAAACCTGCTGCTCAACGGCTCATCGGGTATCGCTGTGGGTATGGCTACCAATATGGCACCACACAACCTGTCGGAGACGGTAGATGCAATCGTGGCATATATCCAAAATCCAGAGATAACTGTCGATGAGATAATTCACTACATAAAAGCACCCGACTTCCCTACAGGTGGCATCATCTACGGCTACAGCGGTGTAAAGGAGGCTTTCGAGACGGGTCGTGGACGCGTGGTTATTCGCTCGCGTTGCGAGATTGAGACCGACAGCAGCCACGATAAAATCATCGTGAGCGAGATACCATATATGGTAAACCGTGCCGAGCTTATCAAGGCAATTGCTTCATTGGCAGAGGAGAAAAAGGTAGAGGGAATATCAAATATTAACGACGAATCAGACCGCAACGGACTACGCATAGTTATCGACCTAAAGAGAGATGCAAACGCAAACGTTGTGCTAAACAAGCTCTATAAGTTCTCGCAACTCGAGAGTTCATTCTCGGTAAACAACGTGGCTCTGGTAAACGGTCGTCCACAGACCCTCAACGTATTGGAGCTGATAAAGTACTTCGTAGAGCATCGCCACGAGGTTATCACTCGCCGCACAGAGTTTGAACTCGAAAAGGCACTCGAAAGAGCCGAGCTGCTCGAGGGTCTGATGATAATACTCGACAACCTCGACGAGGCAATTCAGATTATTCGTGACTCAAAGACACCTGCCGAAGCACAGCAGAGGCTGATAGAGCGTTTTAGCCTTACAGAGCGTCAGGCTGCCTATGTGGTAGAGCTTCGCTTGCGTCAGCTTACCTCGATGGAGCAGGATAAGCTTCGTTCGGAGTATGAGGATCTGCTCAAGAGAATAGAGGATCTGCGTGATATCTTGGCTCGCGTGGAGCGTCGAATGGAGATACTGACGGCTGATTTGCTCGAGATAAAAGACAAATATGGCGACGCTCGCCGCTCAGAGATTGTCTATGTTGCTGAGGATATGAATCCAGAGGACTTCTATGCCGACGACCAGATGGTTATCACAATCTCACACGAGGGCTACATCAAGCGTACCGCTCTAGACGAGTTTAGAACTCAGAATCGCGGTGGCGTAGGCTCTAAGGGCGGAGCTACCAAGGATACAGACTTTATCGAGGATATCTATCCCGCTTCTATGCACAACTATATGCTATTCTTTACCCAAAAGGGCAAGTGCTATTGGCTGAAAGTCTATGACATACCTGAGGGTAGCAAGCAGAGCAAGGGCAGGGCGATTCAGAACCTGCTGAACATCGATTCTGACGATAAAATCACAGCTTTTGTCCGCGTAAGAGACCTCGAAGACCCAGAGTACAACACCAAGCACTACTTGGTTTTCTGTACCAAACAGGGAGTTATCAAAAAGACTCTGCTCGAGGCGTACTCTCGTCCTCGCCAAAACGGTATCAACGCTATCACTATTCGCGAAGACGACGAGGTGATACAGGTTCGCCTGACCGAAGGCAACAGCCAGCTATTGGTCGCCAGCCGCGAGGGACGTGCTATCCGCGTCCACGAGTCTAACGTTCGTCCTATGGGCAGAACAGCCACTGGAGTGCGTGCCATTACCTTAGATGGCGACCACGACGAGGTGGTGGGAATGGTCTCAGTGGACGACAAAACTCAGACAATCCTTGTAGTCTCGGAGAAGGGCTACGGCAAACGCTCGATGCTCGACGAACTCGACGAAGAGGGCAACCTATTGCTCGACGAAAACGGCGAGACTATCGCAGTATATCGTATTACAAACCGTGGCGGAAAGGGCGTCAAGACCATGAACCTGACGGAGAAGACAGGTAAGCTGATTTCGATAAAGCTTGTCGATGACGACAACGATATAATGATTATCAACAAGAGCGGAATGACTATCCGCATACACGTTGCCGACATTCGCGTGATGGGCAGAGCCACTCAGGGTGTCCGCCTGATAAACCTCGAAAAGCGCAACGACGAGATTGCCGCTGTCTGCAAGGTAGAGGCAGACTCGGAGGAGGAGACAGAGGAGGTCGAGAACATCGAGATGAACGGAGAAAACGGAGATCAAGACGAAGAGTAAACAATTAAATCCTATAAATTGTTATGAAAACTTTGCGTTATACTCTTTTTCTGTTGCTCTCGGTAGCAATTCTAAGCAGTTGCGACGAACCGCCTGTGCTACAACCAAACCACTTTTCGCTCTCGGCAAAAAATATAGAGACAATGCGGGCAACGCTCGAAGTAGAGCCAAAAGAGAGCTCAATGTACTACTACGTTGGGCTGCTGCCAAAGTGGAAGTTTGAGCAAATAGGCGGCAAGGATAGCGTAAGCAGCTACGACATAGAAAACTGCAAATACGAGGCACTTCTGCAAGGAACCACTTGGCAGGACTACTTCCGCGAGCAGCTACCCCAAGGCAACGCCACGCTCGACACTCGCGCAGACCTCAAAGACACCTGCCTGCAGTGGAACACAGACTACGTGCTCTACTGCTACGGAATAAACAAGGAGTCGCTGAGGATTATTACCGAAGTCTATACTTTGGATTTCAGAACGCTCAAGCCGACCGCCAGCAGCAACTCTATTGTGGTAAACATGACAGAGAGGGGCAGCGATGGCATAAAAGCCACCGTTACACCTTCGAACTCAGACCAATATCTACTGGCATTCCAGCCAGCGGGCTATGTGGAGGATTTTCTGCAAAAGAAAGAGAGCGGCGAACTCGTGGGCGAAATGCCGGCAGATGAATATATGGTGTGGGATATTGTGCGGAACTTTTGGGGCGAAAAGCTCACGCTAAAGTCGGGCAACTTTACCATAGAAAAGAGCACCGAACTCACAGGCGTAAAAATACAACCCTCGCAACACTACTACCTTATTGTAGCAGGTTTCCAAGATGGCGTAACAACAGATGTTCAAGTGATAAAGTGTTTTGATGAATAAAAAAACACAGTTCAAAAAATAGTCCCGCTACAATCTGTTTCTGGCGGGATTTTTTTTGCAACTAAAAACCCAAATATCCCACTCTCAGAGTGGAAAAGCGACAAGCTACCCTCGCCTGTGGAGAGGGGCTGGGGGAGAGGTTGCCGCAGGGGGAGTCTATAGAATAATTTAGTAATTGAGCAATGTAGACCAGCAGTGCGAAGCAAAATTTAGGAATTGCTAACCCCGCAAGGGGTGACATAATTAATTTCTCAATTTCTTAATTACTTCATTCCTAATTGTAAAAAAACTTCCGTCTGCTGACTTCGGACTTCTGCCATAAAATACAATTCAACGCTTAAACAATTCAACAGTTCAACAAATTTTTAGTAACTTTGCGAACAATTTTTTAATAGATAATTTTTTGTAAAAATGAATATATCTTTTTCTTGGTTAAAGGAGTACATAAAGACAGACCTCACACCCGCAGAAGTAGCTGAAATACTGACATCTATCGGTCTCGAAGTGGGCGGTGTGGAGGAGTTTGAAACCATAAAAGGCGGGCTTGAGGGCTTGGTGGTGGGCGAGGTGCTTACCTGCGAGCCTCACGAAAATTCAGACCACCTGCACGTTACCACTGTAAACGTGGGCGAGGCTGAGCCTCTGCAGATTGTCTGCGGGGCACCAAACGTCGCCAAAGGGCAGAAGGTGGTGGTAGCCACGGTTGGCACGAGGCTCTATCAGGGCGAGGAGTCGTTTCAGATAAAGCGTTCAAAGATTCGTGGTGTGGAGAGCTTCGGCATGATTTGCTCAGAGACCGAAATCGGCGTTGGCTCGTCGCATGCGGGCATCATCGTTTTGCCTTCTGATGTGGCTGTAGGAGCGCTTGCCAAGGATTATTACCAGATAGAAAAAGATACCTTTCGAGGAGGAGCTTGTGGTGGGCAGCAAGGGGCTCGAAATCAGCGTGGAGGTGCAGAATACAGAGGCTTGTCCACGCTATGCAGGCATCTGCATCGAGGGCGTGGAGGTAAAGGATTCGCCGGAGTGGCTACAGAACCGTCTGAACTCGATAGGGCTTCGTCCAATCAACAACGTGGTGGATATCACAAACTATCTACTTCACGCTTACGGACAGCCACTGCACGCATTTGATGCAGGCAAAATCGAGGGCGGAAAGATAATTGTTCGCAACGCTCAGGAGGGCGAAAAGTTCACAACGCTCGACGGCGTGGAGCGAACTCTCTCAGACCAAGACCTTATGATTTGCGACAGCCGCAAGCCTATGTGCATTGCAGGTGTGTTTGGTGGCATGGATTCGGGGGTAACTGCCGATACCAAAGCGGTCTTTTTAGAGAGTGCCTACTTCTCGCCTGTCTCTGTCCGCAAGACCGCTCGCAGACACGGATTGAACACCGATTCGAGCTTCCGCTTCGAGCGTGGAGCAAACCCACACGATACGCTCTACGTGCTGAATCAGGCGGTTCAGATGATTCGCTCTATCGCCGGTGGCGAGATTTCCTGCTCTGAGCAGGACAACTACCCAAACAAGATTGAGGACTTTACCCTCAGCGTTTCGCTTTCGAAAATCCATAGCTTAGTTGGTAAAGAGATTGACACTCAAACTATTGAGACAATCCTCAAGGGGCTTGAGGTGCAGATTCTGCAAAAAGAGAGCACGGAGCAAGATACGGTTTACACGCTGCTTGTGCCAGCCTATAGGGTCGATGTACAGCGTGATGTGGACATTATCGAGGATATTCTAAGGATTTATGGCTACAACAATGTGGAGTTTTCCGACAGCCTAAAGTCAAACATATCATACCGCCAGCAGCCAGACTCTTACGCATGGCAAAACACTCTGAGTGAGCAACTTACCGCTTGTGGTTTTTACGAAATAATGAACAATTCGCTTACCAAAGCCTCGTATTACGAGAAGTCGGTGACATACCCAATCGAAAAGTGTGTTCGCCTGATGAACCCGCTCAGTGCCGACCTCAGCGTAATGCGCCAGACACTGCTCTTTGGCGGCTTGGAGTCGCTTTCGTTCAACATCAACCGCCAGAGTGCCGACCTAAAGTTTTACGAGTTTGGGCGTTGCTACGAGTTCAACGCAGGCGAGGGGGCAGACAATCCTCTGAAGCAATACAGCGAGAGCAACCGCATGGCAATGCTGATGACGGGAATGCTTGCCGAGGCAAGTTGGCTCAGGAAGCAAGAGAAGGCAACTTTCTACGACCTCAAGTCGCAGGTGCTCAGCGTCTTTAGGCGATTGGGTGTCAAAAAGTTTGCCATAAAAGAGTTCGCCGACGACATTTACGCCAACGCTCTGCAATACACGCTTGCGGGCGATATAGTGGTGGCAAAAGTGGGAATTCTACGCAAAGAGTTGCTCAAGAAGTTCGACATCAAGGCGGAGGTGTTCTACGCTGAACTCGACTTCGACATGCTGATAAAAGAGGTTGGCAAAAAGCGAACCATATTTAGCGAAATACCTAAGTCGCCTGAGGTGTCGAGAGATTTGGCTCTTTTGATAGATAAGAAAGTCAGATTTGAGGAGATAGAGAAAATCGCTCAGGAGACCGAACGTAAGCTCTTGCAACGCGTCAGCCTATTCGACGTTTACGAGGGCGAAAAGCTACCCGATAATAAAAAGTCGTACGCAGTGAACTTTATCCTGCAAGATGCCGACAAGACTCTGACCGACAGACAGATAGATGCCGTGATGGAGCGACTGCAGAAGGCATTCAGAGAGAAGCTCGGAGCGGAGATCCGATAAGTTTTTCAGAAGTGGGGGAGAGGTAGGCGAAAATGTATTTTCTGATAACATGGCTTAGAAATCTTTTGTACGACTTGGGTTGGCTTAAGTCGCAGAGTTTCGATGTGCCAGAGACGCTCTCTGTGGGCAACCTTACGGTGGGCGGCACGGGCAAAACCCCTCATATAGAGCACTTTGTACGCAAATATCTGGCTGAGGGCAAGCGGGTGGCTGTGCTCAGCAGAGGCTACAAGCGGCAGACAAAGGGCTTCCTTGTGGCTTCGGCAAACTCTACCGCCTACACCGTGGGCGATGAGCCTTACCAGCTCTACCGCAAGTTTCCGCAGATAAAGGTGGCGGTGGACTCAGACCGCGTAAACGGCATAAGGCAGCTGATGAATTTGGCAGAGAAGCCGGACGTGGTGCTGCTCGACGACGCCTTCCAGCACCGCAGGCTGAAGCCACAGTGGCAGGTGCTTTTGGTGGACTACAACCGTCCGATTTTCCGCGACAGAGTGATACCTTACGGCAGGCTCAGAGAGAGCCGCAAGGGGATAAAGCGTGCCGACGAAGTGATTGTAACAAAGTGTCCGCAAACGCTTTCAGAGAGCGAGAAGGATAGTTGGAGAAAGCAGCTCGGAATGGGCGAGAGGCAGAGCCTAAGGTTCTCGACCTTTGAGTTTTTTCCACCAAAAAATGTCTTTACACAAGAGGCACTTGACCTGAGCCAGAAGTATGATTTTCAGGTGGTTACAGGAGTAGTTTCGCCGGAGAGTCTCTACAGGTTTTTAGAAAACTATTCCAAGACGATATACAAAACTAAGTTTCCCGACCACCACTTTTTTACCGCCAAAGACATCGACTTTATAAACCAAGAGGCGGAGGCAGGGCGAATTGTGGTAGTTACGGAAAAAGATGCGGCAAGACTTGTGGACGAGAAAAGCCTCTCTGCCACAGCGAAACGCTCGATTTATGCAGTAGAGATAAGAGTAAAATTCATTT